>JALRCK010000154.1:2993-5827 GCA_023262305.1 Deltaproteobacteria bacterium | reverse complement strand
GATAGCTCTCTGGGCCGCCTATTGTTGTTGTGCGGTTATGTTCGCCACGCGACCAAATCCGTGGTGGCAGCTCGGCGTTGTGGCGTTTGGGGGATGCCTCCTCTTTATCATTCCAGGATGGTTTCTATGGGCCGCCTTTACCGTTCGTCGACACGGGCAGAGCGGCTTCTTGGTCCCGCTTCTTTCAGTGGCGATCGTTGTTGGTTCTATCCTCGCTGGTCGAGGATTAAGGCTTTTGTTTTTTCGGTGGGATCTTCCCCGTTATGAGGCGGCGGCGAGATGGGTCGAGCAGCACCCTTTTCCCGCTGACTCATCCTACGTCGTTCTCGATCCGCCATCGGAGTTCGCGCATCTTGCGTATGCGATTCACGCCCGACGCACTCCGGGATGTGGAACCGTGGTGTGGTTCTTTTGGGGCAGCGGCTTTCCGCTCAAGCACACGGTGAGAATTTACTCTCCTCAAGATAGTGTCGTGAATCGCGAATGCTTGGGGGAGTGGCATACTCCACACAAGCTTGCTGAGCATTGGTACGAAGCGAGTGATTAGCGTGCGCCTGTTTTACAGGCTCATCGACTATGGGTCTGTATCACCCCATGATACACCCCACCCATCCTCCGGTCGGCCTTTGATACTCTGATCCGTAAGAGCGCCTAGTTTGCGGAGATTTATCATCACCATGAGAACCTTCGTATTATTGATTTTGCTGAGTCTGTCGATTCCGGTCCGCGCGGACTTTTTCGATGACCCGTATGGAACTCTTGGCAGCTCACAGCGCACATTCGATGAGATGATTGCCAGTGGTTCGATACGTCCGCCTCCAATTGACGGTGACGAGAATGACCTTAGACACTATTTCAACGAACTTGAGGAACGGGACGACGCTCGGTGGCGATTGCAGAGGGACGCCGAGATGCGTGTTCGCAAGCTTGAGGAGCGTCAAGAGGAGATTGAGGAAGAGCTCGAGGCGCGAGAATTGATGGAGGGTTTTAAGGGGTGGCGGGATTAGAGGTTGTTGGATCTAGAATGCCTGGAAACGAGCACTCCTCTCTCGCTCCCTTGTTAGAGGGGAGCGCTCCATCCCTTGCAATCACCTGGACACGAGTGAACGGTTTCCTCTCCATCACATCTGCCGTTGCCACACGTTGAGCAAAGTTTTGGATGGTATCCGCAGTCGCGGGAGCACGAGCAATATTCAACTGGGTGACATCGGTTGTCGCCGCACGTTGGCCATGGTGTAGGAGTGGGTGTCGCTGTATGGATGGGCACTGGAGTTTTCGCCCTCCAGACGTTTCCAGCGGTTGGAGGTAGTACCCTGATATAGTCGATGTACGCGTATCCCCAATCTCCGGTGTACACCGATGGACCCTTGAAGTCGGTGCTCCATGTAAGCGTGTGAATTCCAGTCCCCCATCGATCGGTACGCCGTACTTTTCTTTGAACCTGTAGCAAATACCTTCAAGCGCAGCGGGCTTGACCAAGAGCGGTCGGATGTTCGTAGTAGGGGGCGTCTGTCGGTAAAGGAAGTAGGATGTACCAGCCTAAAGAGGGCAAGAGCGCTCCCTGGTGGAAGGAGCTTTTACTCTGCGTAAGTATCTGATAATACATGGCGCTGTTCCTTTTAACGTCGACGCCACCTCCCCCACGTATCTCATCCCAAGACACACCCACCCTATCAACCAAGAGATTTCTGACCTTTCTCATAAAGGTGGAAAGTGAATGAGCCGAGTCAGTTACAGGCGCATCTTAAGGTAGCGGCGGCAAAGCCCTTTGGAGCATAGATTATGACGATTGAAATGGTGGTCCTCCTCATAGGTGTGGGGCTCGTCTTCGTGGGGATCCTATGGGTGCTCCGCTCCCGGGGTGGCTCCGCGTACGCTCATACCGAGGTCGCCGAGGTTGATGCTCTCAAGCGAGAGGTTGAGGAGCTCCGACATCACTATAGCTCCCTCTCTGAACGGTACGCCGGGGACCAGCGCGAGTTAGAGATAAAACGAGAGAGGGTTGAAAAGCTTGAGTCGGGTGAGCGGGAGTTGCATGGTCGGCTCTCGGAGGCGCTTGTGGATGTAAAAGGTCTGCAAGAGAGGTTATCCGCTGCTCTGAAGCACGCGGAACAGAGCTCGACAAGGTTGTTTGAAGCTGAGCAGAAGCTTGAAGAGGTCACGAAGAGCTTACGTGATGCGGAGAGGGATCGCTCTGTTCTTCGCGAGTCCGTTCGCCTAAAGGAGATCGCTTTTAGTGAGTTGGAGGAGCGCACGAAGAAGACCGACGCTAACTTGAGGGAAGCTTTTGAGAACGTATCTCGAAAGATCATGTCGGAGAACGCTGAGAAGTTCTCTGAGAAGTCCCGGGTTGAGCTTGAGAATTTATTGAAGCCCTTTAAAGAGACCCTGGAATCGACGAAAGGGGAGTTGCAACAGAGCAAGGGCGCTGCAAAGGAGCACGAGGACGCGCTCAAGAAGCAGGTTGAAAAGATCGTCGAAGAGGCCGACGCTCTCACGCGCGTGTTTAAGGGGCGCGATATGAAGGCGTTTGGCGATCTCGGTGAGGAGCTCCTTGAGAGGGTTTTAAACGCCGCGGGATTGGCTCGGGGCACGCACTATGAGGTGCAGGCTATTAAACAGGATGATGATGAAAAGACCTTTAAGCCAGATGTGATCGTCAATCTGCCCGACGATAAGCACCTGATCATCGATTCTAAGGCGGTGTTAAAAAATTACAACAACGCGGTGACGGCGGATGACAAAAAGGCTCAGAAGGAGTTCTTGGAGGCGAACGTTGACGATATCCTCGCTCGGGCGAAGGAGCTTCACGAGAAGCACTATCCAGGGCTTAA
>JALRCK010000154.1:0-2983 GCA_023262305.1 Deltaproteobacteria bacterium | reverse complement strand
GAGGAAGCAATGCGGATGAAGGTCGCGCTCGTTACCAATGGGACACTCTTAGCGACCCTTCGCACGGTTTCGTATGTGTGGAGCCTCCATAATCAACAGAGGAATGCCGAGCGAATCGCTAAACAGGGTGGTCTCATGCTCGATAAGTTCATTAATTTTGTGAACGATCTTAAGAAAGCTCGAAACGCCGTTGAGTCGTGTCACAAGAGCGTTGATGACGCGTGGCGGAAGCTCTCCGACGGTAATGCGAACCTGATCTCGCAGGCGAAGAAGCTTCACTCTCTAGGAGTCGAAGGGAAGAAGAAGCCGGAAGGGGGTGTGTTTCAGCAATGCGCCTTTGAGGATGACCTGGAGCTTGAGAGCGACGAGATGGAAGCTGAGACTGAGCTCGGGCGGCAGGAGGTTCTGGAGTAGAACCATAGCGATTATCTCTCTTACCTTAGTTTGTTCCCTTTCGTGTTTTCAATTTCAGGCGCGAGGAGGTTGAGTTTGTGCCTGTCGGCGTGAGAGCGGTCTGTCGAGGAGCAAGATTGCCGCGAGAGCCCATGGGAGCCATGCAAAGTGGTGCTGCCCAAACGGGAATATGCGGCTGCAGGTGATCGCGGCTAACTGGATGCCTAATGTTATTGCGATCATTCCAACCCTAGCGCCTCGGTGAGGATAGAGTGTTGCTCTGCTGATTAATGTCAATTGAACGAGCATTAGAACCGATTGATCAAAGATCCATCCATAATTGCTGGTTCCGAGAGAGAGGCAGAGTAGGATCGGTGTAACTTCAGACCAAATGACGGGGCGTTTCCGAATGCTCATAAAGTACACAAGCGTGCTGGTAAATGTACAAACGGGAATGATGACAAGGGGCCATTGAGGTAAGCCTCCGGATGGATCCCGTAACAACAATCGCACCCATGTGACCGCGGTGGCGGTTACCCACTGGCTCACGTGTGGCACTCCTGGACGCTCAGAGGTTGAGAAGGAAAAGGCTTCGAGCCAACTCGACACGGATGTTGGCGCAATGAAAAGCGCTAGGGCGATCAGAGAGAGAAGTCCTCCAACAGCTCCTCGGAGCACGTTCCAGCGGTCTCGCGCCTGAAGTTGGGTTAGCCAGATAATCCAAGGTACAACAAAAAGGAAGAAAAGGTGAGGTTTAATCGTGAGTGGTACGAGCGCCAGACCCGCAAAAGTAAACTTCCCCTTCTCTTGAAAGTAGAGAAAGAGGGTGACGGAAAGAGTGAGTGCGATGCCGAGCTGCCGATTATGTAGGCAATTCTCTGTGGGCGAGCGGACCTGTGGGTAGGTCGAAAACCGATTGAGGCATACTCATTCATGGTGAGGTGAATGCTCCTGTTTCATGCATGAAGACCCGCACGCTTGTCAGCGACCTTCTACGCGCGCGCTGCGGATGGATCGCAGGGTGTACGCAGGTGTTGAGTCAGGGAATGAGGTGTAAGTAGCGTAGCGCAGCAGTCCTCAAAGTGCCCGAAAATATTCGCAAAACTATCCTATTTCATGCAACGCACATGATCTCATTTGGCATATCGTTTTTTAGAAACTAATGAGTGACCTCATCGGTTCGATGAGCAGTTACTCTGAAGATGAAAGTCAACGATTGAAACACCAGCGATGAATCGTTTGAGTTTCGAACACGGAGGTTAAAATGGTCGCGAATACCCCCCAACTCGCAGGTCCAAACGGAACTAATTCTCAAGATACAATTCAGGTGCAGGACCGAAGAGCCGCAACTCTTCCTCATCAGGATCGGCGCCAGTTTTTCGAAAAAGGGGCGGTCGTGCTCAACCAAGGTGTGCGTGATCGCTCAACAGACTTTGGTCGGGATGCTGTTCTTGATCCGAGCCGTACAGCCCGACCACAGATGGCGGCGATGGTGGCTACAGTATTTCCTGATCTCGCGACATCTCAGTCCTCGCAAAGTGGTGCCTTCCAGAAGGCTTTTGAGAACCCGGCGCTAGTCCGGTCGTATCTTATCAACCCGCAGGAGACTGCCTACTTCCTGATGCAGCGGTTTCCCGAGATGAGTGATGTCATCCTCAAAAACATGCCGTTCCAAAAGATCGGAAATCATCTTGAGCCAAATGTGTATAGTGGACTCTACCGTCATATCTCTGATGAGGTAGGGCGTGGTGTGCGAGCACACGATAGTGGTGTGCGCAGGGAGATGGACAAACTGCTCTCCTCATTCATGGGCGCCTCTCTCGGAGGTTCCTCGGGGATGGAAACAAAGGCGTATGAGCTTTTGCGCAATCGAATCGAAAAGCCGGGCTTTAACAAGGAGGCTGAACGAATCGAGCATCGGATCGCGAAGCTGATGACGAGTCCTCAGGCGCGGCAGGATCTCAAAGAGGCTCAGGGGCTCGCTGGACTGGGAGCTCTTCCAGCGACGGTGCAGCTACCATCCGTTCAACCGCAGCCATTTCAACCCCAGATACCGCAACTTCAGATCCCACCAGTAAATCAACCGGACCCGCGCTCCGCCATTCCAACCTCAACGGGTGGCAGTGTGAACTCGGCGGATCTCAAACCGGCTACGGTTCCGGGGATTGCTCCAGTTCAGTCACCAATCATTGCGCCGTTGCCGCCTTCAACGGTTGTGCCGAGTTCAGTCACGTCCTCCCCAGCAATTCGTGAGAGTATACCGGGAGGTTCCGCGACGGCAGTTGCCGCGGCAACTGTTGCAGTAGCAGAGGGCACAAACGCCAAGGGCGCAACGCCTGTTCCGCCGGCTACCACCTCGCCAGCACCACAAACCCCGAATATGATCTCTGAGCGAGAGCGGATGCTCCAAGATCAAGTGGCTCAGCTTCAAGCACAGCTGAATAAACAGGCTTCCACGCCCGTTACACCTGCACCGGTTGCTACTCCAGCACCCTCTACCGATGTTGACCAGTTACGACAGCAGAATAAGGACCTCAACGAGCGACTTGCTAAGGTTGAAAAGACCTTGTCCGAGCTTGCGACCAAGAAT
>JALRCK010000153.1 GCA_023262305.1 Deltaproteobacteria bacterium | reverse complement strand
AACGAGCCCGACTCCAACTACCTCGCCCACCAAGACGGCGAGCCCTACGCGAACAGCCAGCCCAACAAAAACGGCGGCACCCACACGCACCTCCTCAGCTACACCCACTCCGGCTCCAGCACAAACGCCGAAACCTCCATCACCAACCCTTGCTCCAGCTCCGATCGCCGCACCACCCGTTACGCCACCTCCATCGTCAAATCCAGCGCGCGGAAATACCTTTGTTGGTTTAAATATCGACCAGACCTCGCTCTCTACAACGGTGCTCGGATTAAGCTTTTCCACTGACAACGGAGAGACACAAACAACGTACGTCAGAGACACGACAGGCCAAGGCAGGACCGACCGTGCCATGCGCGGGCTCCTTCCGGTCCCGGGAGACTACGACGGTGATGGCGCAGCTGACCTAGCTACCCTTGACCCCTCCCCACACGGCTTCACGCTGAGGGTGCACTCATCTCGCGATAACGCTGAGAGAGCCTCCGACATCAAGACATCTCTCAAGAGAATCGTCTCAGGTTGTGATTTCACCGGCGATGGCCGTTCCGATATAATCCTCCTCCCTCGCAACGCGACACACTCAAAGGCGCGGGTGATCAGCGAAACGAATACGGGAACCCGATCAACTCGCTTGTCTCTAGGAGGAAAGGCCAACTCCGTCAAAGGCGCTCTCAATTCAATCGTGGCGGGAAGCTGCTTCGACACGAACGGGGACTCAATCGCTGAGCTTGTACTCATCACCCAGAATTCCCAAGCCCTCACCGTTTCATCTGGAGCAAAAGCAAGCCGAACCCGCAATTCACTCCTCGTGATTAGCAGGTCGGGCGAAATTCTCTCTCAAACTCTCATCAAAGGACAAGCTAACGGAATCCTCCCTGTCCCACTAGAAACTAAGGGCACCCCGGTCATCGGCTATTATAACCGCGCCAATAATGGGCTGGTCAGCCGGGTATCATTTGTGATGAACCCACGAGAGGTATCCTCAATCATCAGCTTAAAGATACCGGCTTCCTCCGACCTTGGCTCCGGAATCGTAGCAACCCAGACGGGCTCTATTCCTGGGCTACTTGTCTACACCGCGTCATCGCAACTAAAGGTGCTTAATCTTATGGACATCAAGAGCGGCTACACGGTCGTGAATGGATTGCCCTCAATCGAAGCGGATACATCGAGAGGAGGACGCCTGGCCATTGCTCCACGCTCCCACTTTCTAGCTCGGAAGTAGCAGCAAGAGTTCGATTGATGAAACTCTCGAGATCGATGCATAGAGAACAAAGTCTAAAAGTGAGGACGACACGTATGAGACTTCGATTTTCGCTCGTGGCCCTGATGGCCGTGACCGTTGCATCTCCTCGACAAAGCTGGGGCCAAGAGATAGTGAACGGAGAAAAGGCGAAGGCATTCTTCTCGCAATTCAAAAACTCATCTCCGGACAGACTTAGCATGTCTCTCGAAGGGTCACATCGAGGAGCAGGATCCTCAGACAAGAGCATAGACATTTCGCCTCCCGACTCCTCTGAATACGAAATTTCAGGGGCGAACCTTGAGGTCGGCGTGGACAAAGATGGGAGACGCTACCTTCAACAGGCGAGTACTGGGGGCCGAGACTTGCGAGATCTCGACTTCTTTGTTGTAGGCGGGAGAGACTCTCAATTTTCAGACACCTTTCCCGAAGCGCTGTACGCCAACCGGATGAGCTACCTCGTGCGCTTCTCTGATCAGATCACGAGTGCCGATGGCAGGACTATCGATGTAAGGACCGACCCAACTCAGTACCTCCGCAACCTGGCGTGGCATATCGGCGATTTCCACCAGAATGACAGCGGTGGCTGGTCAGATAGCAACCCAGAAAGTAATAGCTGGCATCACTACTTCTGGCCCTCTTCTTATTGGAAGCGCGACACGATCAAGCTTGAGTATCTGGGCAACAACTTTCAGAGGGTAACATTCAACAGCCAGCACACGGGCACCCGCACTGATGGCCAGTACAGTACGGGACAGTTCGGCGCGATGGACCAGGTATTAGCTACTTTTGAGGGTGATCGGTATACCAATTTCCGCTCTGAGACCCGTCACTATCTGAGACTCCGTCATCCGCCAGGCGTCACCGTAACAAACCAAGATCCAAACCACTCCACTCCCTCCCCGCTCGATGATGGGGAGCCCGTATGGCAGATATATGGGGTGTCGTTTTGGCATGAAGAAGATGAGGTTGAGCTGGTTGCCTTCTCGAAGGAGAAGCCGCAAGGAACAGATCTCGTGAAATTTTTCATTCCAGCCTCCGCAGTGTCCACGGAGCCCCGCTATGTCTACTATCCGGTTGAGTTGAGAAACACGGGGAATACGGCTGCCTCCTACTACCTGCTCTCCAATGGACTTGGATACAATGTGCCCTCTTTCCGGGGTGGCTTCGGGTCTGTGCTTCAGCTCTTCAAGGACACAAACGGAAACGGACTCCTCGACAAGGGAGAGGAGCTCGGAGAAACAACTCAGCCGGTACCGGCCCACAGCTCCGTTAAGTACATCGCTCGTATTAATACAAGCGCGCTCTATCCAATCGCGGACAGAAGTGACTCAGGAGGTCAGTCCAGCGAGCCAGTCAAGCCCCGAGAGTTCCATGTGACGGTAAACACCATCGAGCCAAATGGACAGACATCTTTGAAGGGAGCGACCCTTCGGTTCGTCGCGCTCCAAACAGAGAATCCTGAGACGAAAACGGTCGACAACCTTCATGTAGAAAGAGACTTTGATATCAACCTGCCTCGCAATCGTGCGCCTCAAGCGGTCATGCGAGCATCGGTTGATGGGAAGCCTCTAGCATCCGGGGCAACCATCACGGCCGGCAAGGTGATCGTCTTAGAGAGTATCGGAACCGACCCGGATGCCTCAACGAACTCACTCAAAAAGCTCGCTCACCGATTCTACCAGCCTGACGGCCGATCGACCCCTGGAGCGACTCTGGAGTACAGGACATGGCGAGAGGGAAAGAATTCGTTCCTTCTTCACGTCAGCGATGGGTATTCGCGAGCCTTTGAAGATTTCACCGTCAACGTTGTGCAAGATAACGCGAAGCGATCCCCGACCGCGAAGATCGAATATCCCGAGTCCATTACTCTTAAAGGGAAACCGGGCACTCCCTCCACTACCATCGAACCTAGCTTTCCAGCGGATCGACCGGTATTCTTCACAGCGCCAACGGGATTCGCGTTCAATTATGACCCTGATGGCGGATCGGCGACGAGCAAACTCGGAATACAACGCTTTGATTGGGACTTCGGAGATGGCACCTCGGTCAAAAATGACCAGTTCCCGGAGCACATCTTCTCACAGGTCGGCACCTATACAGTCAGGCTCACTGTGACGGATGATGAGGGAGCGAGTGCTGTTGACACTCAAACCATTATCATCACGCCAGCCAATCGAGCCCCACTCGCCAAGCTCGAAACCGTCGATAGCAACCGCTTTATGCAGTATGGTCTCGTTGAGGTGACCGCAGCAGCGAGTAGCGATCCTGACGGTGATGGGGAGATCTCCAAGTACACATGGCGCTTCACCGGTCCGAACGGCTACACGAATAAAGACAGCAAAGTGCTTGTTGTTGGATCCCGGTATCTCTTTCAAGCGTGGCATGCGGGCAGATACACCGTGACAACTACCGTGCGGGACAAATGGGGAGCCGAATCCACCACATCCACTACCTTTGACGTGCCCCCATGGGATGGCACATACAGAGTGAATGCGATCTCTTCACTTGCTCTTCGGGGAAAAAATTGGGTCAACTTCGACATCGATCCGGAGATTGCCAAGGGATGGACGACTCTGCACGCAGGACTCGGAAGTTCGTACCCCGCGAACTATGTTGGCTATACTCCAAATGCGGTGACGGTATCCCTCTTAGCGCAATCCTCCCATGCGGAGATAAGAAACGAGCTCCTACCACGTAATGTGCCTGGAGACTTACAAGGGGTATTCTCGTCCGCGGTCGGCGGTGTCTACAGCGGCTACCTCGGAAGCATCAAAGACTTACCACCAGGGACCTACGCGGTCACAGCCTATCTCTATGACGCAGAGAACGCACAACCAGGGACAAAGTATTCCGTTACCTTCGGTGAGACCCGACTCGATCTTACAGTGCCGGAAAAAGCGACCTATAGTGACTTCATCGTTACAGGAACGATAGTTCATCGGGAAAGCGCGAAAGCAAACGTTTTAAGGATAACAGGAGACGCTGACGAGAACACCCCTGAGTCGAGCCCCCTTGCCGGCTTCACACTCAAGTTAATCGGCGACGCCCCACAAGTTCCCCAAGGATCTGCACCTCGGAACTTGCGTGTCCTCTCTATACCTTGAGCCTCTCCTGAGAGAGCGTGGGGAGACGTTTCCACCGCTCAGCCCTGCGAGGATCTCGTAGCCAGAAGGCGACACAGCAGCATTCTCTCATACGTAACGATTTTCTTGGAATCGATAGCATCATTCAGGTCGATAAGGGGTATCGCCCTTTGTAAGGTTTTATAGGTTTTGTCATGAAGAGAGTACCCATCCTTGCCCGTCCCACTCAATCGTATCAGGCAATCTGCGCGACCCTCCTGGTTGCCGTCATCGCTCTCAGCGGCTCCCTTCACCCCTCTCACGCACAATCGCGCCCATATCCTTCTCCCTCACCATCTCCCTCAGTCACTGCCCGGCCCTCTCCACAACCCACGACACCGGCCACTACGACTCCAAGTCCATCTCCAACCGCATCCAACGTTCGCGAAGCAACAGGCTCTGCGCGCTGCACGCCTGAGGGCGTCTTAGTCGTTGAGGTTCCGGGGCCATATGGCGAGTTTCACATTTTTGTGTATAAAAACGGCTGCCGTGTGGACGGCAACGCTGCGATCGACCTCAACAACGGCATCACCGCTGGGGCGAGCTGTACGCTTCAGGTCAAAGAGATGAAGGTGGATATGACGGCTGACTTACTAGTCAAAGCTTTGGCCCCCGAAGGGATCCAGCTTGGAGAGCTTTACCTCTCCTGCCGCCGGCTACACTCCATGCCACTACGCGAGAAGTACAGCTGCGAACTCCGTTTTTCTGGTCCGACTGGCAAACTGGTACGTGAGTGGACCTGGAAGGGCAACCCAGAGCTTGTCGTAGTCCAATGTGTCGGCAACACAACAGAGGCACTTCAGGACCTCATGGAGGAGCTCGGGCAACGAGGAATTAAATTCAAAGAAGAGCACCAACCGGGATTTACGACCTATACCGACGATTCGGGTCAAGTGCGGTGGGGTTTCAAGCTCCGTTTCTAAATCTCTTGGTAAGAACGTCCTCGATCGAGCATCCTTTCGTGCTTCGAAAACACGGGTCGGCTCCTGCTAGGGTAAGTATCTTGTCGAATGTGTAGGCGCAAAAAGTTTCCTGGCGCTTAGAGTCAGCATCACTCTGCTCCGGAGGTCTCGGCAAGGTACTCCTCGAGCGCTCAAGCCCCCTCGTGTTTTCAGGAACACGAACATTTGAGCCCATCGTATCACTCTGATATTATCTCCCCTCCACGAGCGGAGGTGCAAGATTGAGCCTGCGTTCGTTGCTCAGCTCTATCGCTGTAGTGGAGAGTCTCACGATATAAGCTCCACACCGCCGGACCGAGTCGATCTCTGGCTTAGGCCATTGCTCCTTGGCAAGAGATCGAGAAGCGATCATGTAAGGTTTTCGTTTCCTTCCTACCCACCAGAAAGGGGTGAACATGGAGGATGAAAAGGAGGTTTTGGCGTTCGTCGCCCAGATTCGACTGGGCGACTTGGCCAAGGGAGAACTGTATGTACCGGCGCACGTGCGCCGGTACTGCGCGAAAAACCCCAACCAGGTGGTTGGGATGCTGCTCCCCTCAAGCGTGGAGGAGTTCGTAGCCGCAA
>JALRCK010000152.1:262-5923 GCA_023262305.1 Deltaproteobacteria bacterium | reverse complement strand
CGGCGCTTACCGAACAACCCACCCCTAGCTGTGCCATCTTTTTCATGCGCACTACCCTACACCAGAACCCGTCTGCGGAGAAAGCGGCTAAGCCACGCGCTTCAAGGGGCACAAAATCTGACAATCCTGGGCACGCCGAGCCTCGCCCTCAAGCCAGCTACCGAGCTCCTCTCGGATAATGTCAGCCATACCATCGAGCCACACCGGATGATCATTCAAGCATGGAACAACTGATATCTCTTCGCCTCCAGCCTCTGTGAATTGCTCGTGCCCCTCATTTCCCAGCTCATCGAGCGTTTCGAGGCAATCAGCGGTGAAGCCCGGCGCGCACACTGCTATCTTTTTTATGCCTGAGTGTCCAAGCTCCTCTAGAGTTTCATCGGTGTATGGCGTTAACCACGGGTCTCTGCCAAAACGTGACTGGAAGGTGTGAATCACCTCGCTCGTGGGAACGCTTAGCTTCGGAAGGAGTGCTCCAGTTGTCTCCAGACACTGACAGCAGTACGGATCTCCCTTGGAAACGTACTTCTCTGGAATTCCGTGGTACGAGAGAACAAGCCGTTCCGGTTTGAAGGACATCTTTGAGATGTGCTCATTAATGGTTACAGCTAACGCGTTAATGTACTTGGGGTGCGCGAAGTACGGCTCCGCGACACGAACCGTTGGAACCCATCGACGTTTCAGAATGTGCGGCAATACGGCATCGTATGTGGAAGCGGTCGTAGCCGCCGAATACTGGGGATACATCGGAAAGAGGAGGATCTTTGAGCACCCCTTCTCAATCAGTCGATCCACCGCGCTCTCCAAGCTCGGCTTACCGTAACGCATGCCGAAATCAACCTCGATATTTTCATGGGTCGCCCGCAATCTGGCTTCGATTCCCGCAGTCTGTTTCTTTGTAATGGTGAGGAGCGGAGACCCGTCCGTGCCCCAAATGCGAGCATACAAACGAGCCGATCGTTTCGGGCGGGTCACAAGGATGATGAAATTGAGAAGGATCCACCAGAGCACTCTGTTCACTTCAATAACCCGGGGATCAGAGAGAAACTGACGAAGGTACGGTCGCACAGCCCGAGGTGTTGGAGCATCAGGAGTTCCGAGCTGGGCAATGAGCACCCCGATCTTGTCCTTTGAACCACGACATCCGAATTCACACGCTCTCTTATCCATTCTTCCAACCCCTTTTACGCGACACTCTCATAGCGCACTGCCCGCTTATGCACGCGCCCGACCGCTTCTCGAGCGATCCTGACTCGATCCGTTACACCAACTCCTCCGCGATCCACACCGGCGAAAACAATTCCCGGGTTGGCGGCTTCGACCTCATCGAGCTTTGCCACCACTTTGTAGTGCCCCACTTTGAGCTGAGGAATCGCTGCACGCCACGTTGTCATCCCTAGCCAATCTGGTAATGACACCCGAAGAAGACTCGATATCTGCTTGGGCAACTCTGCCTTCAGCGAGTCCTCGTCGAAATCCTGCGACCTCGCCTGCGCACCCCCAACCATCACGGTGAGGATGTGCCTATCCGGCGGAGCAACGTGCGGGAAGATCTGCGAGTTAAACATAACCCCCAACAGGTCGTTCAGCATACCCGCTGGAAAGAGCACCCCGAACGCATCCTTCACTAACGGCTCAGAGCGAGGCACCGAGAGGTGCACCACTGCTAGCGATGCATATTCCATTCCCGCTACGCTTGCGGATAGATCGCCAGCGAGCCCCCGGAACATTCGAGCTATCGACTCGCCTGCTGGTGTAACCACACACGCATCGACATCGACCGACGCACCATCAGAGCACCGCAATCGATAGGTCTGAGCAGAGATCCTCTCAATTTCGTCAACTCGAGCGTGCAGCCACTCCACACGCCCGCGCAAACGATCAACTAAGGCGTTCGCCAGAGATTGAATCCCTCCATCTAGTACCATAATTGATGGTCGACCACCCTGGGAACGCTGTCGCATATAGCCTATGAGTGAAAGTCCTTGCGATGCGGCATTCCATAAACCAGGAAAGATCGTTCTCGCGCTTAACTGCTCGATATCACCGCCGTAGATGCCTTTAAGAACGGGATCCAGTAGATCTCTTGCAGTCCCCTCGCCGATGAGAGGAGCAAAGAATTCAAGGACAGAGAGGTCCTCGCTCTGTGGTCGCAGAAGCCCCGGCTTAGCAAGGCGATATGGCAGAAGCATCTTGGTTGACGCTGAGAACAAAGGGCTTACAACCAAATCTGCTAACCCCTGCGGCACTCGCTGCGCTCTTCCTTGAAACCAAACGTACTGACCATATGGATTCACTGAGGGGTAGCGAACTCGATCCCCGAGGTCAAGCTCAGCTAAGAGACTCTTCATGTCTGGACGCTCGACCAGAACGTTTGGCCCCTGCTCCAGTGTAAACCCGTCAACGATCGAGGTTTGAATCATTCCACCCGGTCGACCAGGCTCAAGGATCACCGGTCGATGACCACCTTTCACCAATTCATGTGCGGCGACAAGCCCTGCGATTCCACCGCCTATGACTGCTGTCTTCATACGGCTACACTCGATACTTAAAAGAGAAGCCTCGTTTTGATGCTCGTGGAGAGTTCGTCAATCTTACTGCGAACCGCCTGTGACATCTGCTGATCGACATCGATAATCAGATATCCCACCTCTCCGAGCGTATTCAGATATTGCGCCCGGATGTTCCCACCCATTTGAGCGATGATCGTATTTATGGAGCTCAACACTCCCGGAACATTCCGGTGGATGTTCAGGATTCGGTGACTATCCCGAACCATCGGTAGCTCTACTTGAGGAAAATTCACCGATCCAGTCGTGCTTCCAACCTCAATAAACTTGAGGAGCGTTGTAGCAACTTCTAAGCCGATATTTCGCTGGGCCTCTATCGTGCTTCCACCGATGTGTGGGGTGAGAATCACGTTATTGAGCCCCATCAACGGACACTCAAAGGGATCATCGTTTGAGGCCGGCTCCTCAGGAAAAACGTCGACAGCAACGCCACCCAGGGATCCATTCTCTACAGCCGCCTTGACCGCATCGAGATCAACGACACGACCGCGGCTCAGATTCAAGAGAAACGCACCTTTTTTCATCATGCTCAATTCGCGCGCGCTGATAAGCTGGCGAGTCTCTGCAGTGTCGGGAACGTGAAGCGATACGAAATCAGAGACCTTGAGAAGCTCCTCGAGTGAGCTCACCGGAGTCGCATTACCCAGCGGCAGCTTGCCGACGATATCGTAATAGTACACCTTCATTCCAAAAGACTCTGCCAGCAATCCTACTTGTGGACCGATGTGACCATACCCAACGAGTCCGACCGTTTTGTTCCTGACCTCGATGCACCCTTCTGCAGATTTCTCCCACACGCCTCGGTGAAGGAGCTGGCTCTTATGCGATGCTCGACGAGCCAGCATGACCATCTCAGCCATAGCAAGCTCAGCAACGCTGCGGGTATTGCTAAACGGAGCGTTAAAGACAGGAACGCCACGAAGAGCCGCCTGCTCAAGATCGACCTGGTCGGTACCGATACAGAAACACCCAACTGCGAGGAGACTTTCTGCGGCGTCGAGCACCCTCTTCGTTACGTGCGTCTTTGACCGAACGCCAAGGATGTGCACGCCTCCGATGATGTTGAGGAGCTCCTCTTCACTCAGAGCGTTCTTGCGGAGCTCGGGTTGGTAACCTGCTTGTATGAGTCGATCGACACAGGCTTGGTGCACCCCTTCAAGGAGCACTATCTTCATTTTTTCGCGCGGGAATGAGTACCTTTTTTCCATGCCCGCATGCTATAGCGATGCGGCGACAAACGGAAGCAACTCATTAAGAAAAGTAGCATTATTTGCCCACTGGCACCCCCATCAAGGGACGGGTCCAGCGGGGAACCCACCGTTGACTCGCTCCCTACCCGCAACCCGCGTTCGCAATCCCCCCACAAGCTCAGGTTTTCGCCTTCCCCCTCTGCCTAAAGTCAGTCGAACATGCTACCCTATTCCGATGATTGGCTCTCACCCCTCCTCCAAGTCTAAAATTCTCAGTCATCTTAAAAAGCTCGCTCCTTTCTCCGTGGTTGAGCGCGGCATCGGATGGGCATCCCAGGACATGGTCGGAGAGTGCAGCTCAAGCAATCACGTTATCTCAGGGATTGTCCGCGAGGACGAGAATACCACTCACTCCGTTTCGCTCAGCATCATGTCCTCTCACGAGGTCGAAGCAATCTGCTCCTGCTGCACACGAGATGAGCTGCGCGAACAGTGGTGCGCGCACGCCGTTGCGATGTTGTGGCGTGCCACCGAGCTCGATTTTTTTGAGCCACGAGGAGGCTTCGGAGAGCGTGAATCTACCTTCCGAGTGAATTCGAGCTCCCCCCTAGAGATAGCTCAAGCGATCAAGGAGATTCAGGCCTTCGACTCAAATGCTTCCGGTCCCGACTTCGCCAGCCAGCCAAGCACCTCCCACACCGTTACCCCTCAGGTCGCCATCGTTCTCGACCTCAACAGCGATCGCCTCGGCATGAAGGTGCTCTTTGACGAGCAGGAGCAGGAACCAGCGATCTTCGACGGATTTAGACCCACATCGACCCGGGCGCTCGACAACCTCCTACTCCAGGTGCTTGAGGACGAGGGATCGTGGGATGAGAACAGCCGGCTTTGGTACATCAACTCAAGCAAAGGCATCGAGCTCACTCTCGGTCTCATCGAAGAGTACGACACCGTTCTTGAGATTAACAACCTACAACCCCTCTCACTCAGTCACGAGGCACTCTCAGCATCGCTCACCCTCACCTGGAAACCTTCAGGACTGGATATCTCAATGCACTGGATCACCCCTGCATCAGAGGGACGTCAAGAGATCGAGCGAACACGGGATATCTTCGGAACGGGCCCCTTCTGGACCCTTGTTGGAAATCGCATCTACCGCCTCTCGCCGCAAGGCGCACGCGTCGCCTCGATATTCGGCTCAAACCTATCGCTCACCCTAGGTCGCGCTCAGGCTGGACCAATCCTTGAAGTGCTCATGGAGCTTGAGAGCTCTGATCCTGGTGGCTCAGTGCGAATTATGAACAAGGACCTCCAACCGTCTGTCGAGGTCAAAGATCCATCTCCGGTCCTCCACCTTGAACGGCGCGATGTCGCATCAGACCACTTTACATCGCATCGAAGCATCGAGATATCAGCTCAGCTTGATTTCGAGTATCCTATTCCACCGAACAACTCGAATGTCGTTTTCTTGAGGAACAAGCAGCTTGAGCACGACGCCATCGCGCTCCTCACCTCGCTCGGCTTCTCAAGTACCAACGAAACTCGACGGTATGTGCTCCAGGGCGATGCCGCACTCGACTTTATTCACGAACACCACAAGCAACTGAGTGACTCGTGGAAAACCGTGGGCCTCGACTCAATCAGGAAGGCGGTCAAGTTCGCAGATCTCAAAATCGCGGTATCCCTCTCAGGAGCCTCAGCTAAGAAAGATCTCGACGATCTGGAGGTTGCAACAGCCACAGGTTCCAGCCGGGGCAGCATCGACTGGTTCGACTGTCATGTGTCGGTAGTGCAGAACAACGCCAACCTCCCCCTCTCAGCGGTGTTCAAGAACGCACGTGGCGATAACGACAGATGGACACGCCTTGATAGTGGAGCCTATGCCCGCAAACCAGGTGGAA
>JALRCK010000152.1:0-252 GCA_023262305.1 Deltaproteobacteria bacterium | reverse complement strand
TTCGCACCATCCTCGGAATGGTCGATCCAAACGCTCGTGTCAGCAACACAATCAAAACAAAACTCTCACTCGCACAAGCTATAAGCCTCGGTCGCGTCTCGGACACCGGGTTCAGCATCTCGCTCGACAGAAAGCTCTCTGCACTCAATGATAAGCTCACCAGCTTCTCAGAGATCAAGCCGATCAAGCCCTCGAAAGGGTTCGTTGGCAAACTTCGGCACTACCAGGAAGAGGGAATCAGCTGGCTTAATT
>JALRCK010000151.1:4918-5931 GCA_023262305.1 Deltaproteobacteria bacterium | reverse complement strand
AGCTATCGTTTCCGGACTTCTCGCTACGGTGGTGTTGTCATCAATCGGATTTCACCAAGATATAAACCTTGGGGTAGGCACCATGGCACCACTGTGGTGTGGAGGGTTCCTTATCTTTGTTGTCGCCCTTTTCCTGGCTCGCCCTCGAACACACGAAGCTCGGGGACTTCTGACCCTATCAGCTCTCTATCTCCCATTGCTCCTCACAGCCCTCCTGCTCAACCTCAAGCGAGGTCCTTGGCTCGGAGTTGTCGTTGGAAGTGCTGTTTTCTGCCTCTTTTTTGCTCGGCGATTTCTTGTAGTTGTGCTGGCCGCGACAATTATCACCGCTGCAACCGTTCCCCCGATTCGCGAGAGATTGGCGGTATCGTACGACCACTTCACAATCTCAGGCGGTCGAAGCACCATCTGGCGGATCGGAGGAGAATTGATCTCTCAGTACCCTTTGGGGATCGGCTACCACAACAGCGGAATCATGCGAAAATTCGCGCTTGAGATCCCGCCCGAGCTCAAGCACTTTCATAACAACCTCATCAACATCGCCGCAGAGAGCGGCATTCTCACCGCTGCCATATTTTGTTGGTTCATCATCGCTGTCGTTCGAGTATGCTGCAGGCGTCCCCGTATCGCATTCCATGTTGCCATAGGATGCGCATTCATCTCATGGCAAACGGCGGGAATCGTTGAATACAACTTTGGCGATAGCGAGGTGATGATTATCGCCTGGATGCTTCTCGGGCTTCTCCTGGGAGACCTTCGACGAGAAGCATCGTCAGCAAACGCTTGAGAGATGTAAAGGTCAGAATCCGAGTGGCTCTTTGAAATCTGGCTACGATAGGTTACGGCGACAACCCGGACCTTCGGCATGCATCGACACGCTGCAGTCAACGTTACGGGTTACACTGCTCGCATCAAGATCGAGCCCCAACTTAGCCCTGCGCCCACAACAGCAACGACGATGTGCTGTCCGGTTTGAATCTTGTCCCAATGTCCGCACAACACCGCCGGAGCGC
>JALRCK010000151.1:0-4908 GCA_023262305.1 Deltaproteobacteria bacterium | reverse complement strand
AGGTAGGTTACGTTGTGCCAGTGATTTGTTGGGGGAATCTCTCGATTGTTCGTTATCTGCTCTAGCATCGTGCGATTCGCTTGGTGCCCGATGAAGATATCGCGAGACCAGTCCAGCGGATAGGCGGCCTCAAGTGCCTTAATCAATCGCACTGTCTGCCGAACCGAGAAATCTCTTACAGCGCGCCCATCTTGGCGAAAGTGCCGATACGCATCGACAACCACCGCCTCGCACCTGCTAGGGTCGGCTGTGTAGCTCGAGTCCACCATCTCAAGGCGCCCGTTGTGAACCGGAGAGACAACCCACGCAGCGGCACCATCGCCCCAGATAGCACCATCAGAACGATCGTTGTAGTTCACATGTTGCGTCATCGCAGCAGTTGAAATGCACAAGATGAATTCAGGCAGCTTCTCCTCGCGGTAGTTCCTCAAGAAATCGATGTGAAGGGCGAACGCCGGACACGCCGTGTAAACATCGAAAGGAACTCCGGGGCAATCAAGGCGCTGTGCGATCCGAACCGCTTCGCTTGGCGCGCCCTTGCCGGGAGTGCAGCAGTTCACGATCACCATGCCAACTTGTTGGGCTGTTATGCCTGCGTGCTTGAGTGCATTTTCCGCTGCCTTAAAACCCATATCTTCTGACGTCATGGACGCAACATCTAACGCCATGCGGGGATCTTGGTTTCGGGTAGTTTTGATGTAATCAAGGGTCAGCGTAGTGACGCGCGTAATAACCCCAATCTTCTCCTCAATCCATTGGGCATTCGTTCCAATGTCGAGATCCTCGAGGAATTTATTATCGATTACCGTGTCTGGGTGGCACGCTCCCATGCCCAAAATATGAAGCATAGATCTCTCGCCTCCTACGACGCCAACACGACACTACCACTCCAAACTCCATCACCCACATGGAGGACCGCAATCGCGGTTCCTGAGGCAACGGTGCCCCACAACGAGGAAAGGGCGACTCCGCAACTCGCACCGAGAGTATACCCAATACTCTCTGTTCCTGACACAAACGAACCTTTTGGCATGCCGAGAGCCTCCTCATACTGGGAGAACTCTCCGCCGTAGAGCTGCGGTCCCACAACGACACGCGGCGACGCGAACTGAGAGCTGCGTTTGAGCCCTTGAGAGATCATCTCCTGAACTTCCTGTGAAGGGAGAACGCCATCCTCCCGGAACGACACATGCCGTTCGACGACGGTGCTGGGCTTCAAAAACCCTCGGCGCTCAAGGTATGAGTCGACTATCTTAAACTTACCCGCATGCCGGGGAGAGATAACAAAAGCCGCCGCAGCATCACCGTAGAGATATGCTGGCAACGCCGGACCTGCAAAAGAAACGTGCTGAGAGAGTGTATTGGTTGAAACGCACAAAATATAATCCGGTAGCCGCTCAGGTTTCCAGGACGAGAGCAACTCTAGGTACACCGGTAACGAAGCGCTCCCGGCCACGATATCGTAGGCAGGGATTTTCACTGCAAGAGCTCCACCGATACGCTGAGCCTCGGAGGGGCAGGTCTGATATGCGGTAGCCGTGTCAGCAATAATGAGACCAATCTGCTCAGGTGTAATACCAGCTCGTTCAAGAGCCTGGCGACTCGCAGAGACCGCAAGGCTTGTAGGCGAAGCAAGCGCAGAAGCTCGACCGTTGAGCACCTCTACATTTCGAGCCTCTTGAATATACTTGAGGGGTAGTGAGCTTCGTCGGGTACGAACACCACATCGGGAAAGGAGTTGCACCTCCTGCTCTGTGGGCTTTACACCTACAGACGCAAGAAATTCATCCGTCACCACCACCTCTGGATGAGCAGAACCAACTCCAACTATAAACATCTCTCTCAATCCTCCTGAACCGCCCCCTTGGACCCTAAGGTTCACGACATGAAACAATAGCACTCTCCGGGCATATGGTCATAGCTCAATTACACATTATTTTCAGATGGTTATAATTTTTTTTAGGGACCCTCCACTGAACCTGGTACCACTCCCCTGCCTCACCGATCATGGAAGACCCAGACCTGCAGCCGAGGAGAACAAATCAGGATTCATCGTACACCTTCCCTGGTTATCGATCGTTCATAAGGTATACAATCGGACTTATGGAGTTCCGTTTATCTGTTAAGACGACCGCCATCACGATCGGACTTGCTTGCGCTATGGTCTGTGCATCCGTGTGGCAATGGGGTAGGCACCTTGATAAGCAGGTTCTTATACAACGACTCCACGAAACCCTTACCCTTGAACCGATCCCTCTCTCCACACTCATCGATTCCAGCACTCCCTGGGACAGCCTTACTTTTCGACGAGTGAAGGTGTCTGGCACCTATGACTTTGCCCATGAGGTCATCCTACGCAATCGAAACCTTGAAGGGCGCTCGGGAGGGCACGCGATCACCCCGCTCAAACTCGACTCATCGGATGCGCACATCTTGGTAGACAGAGGCTTCATTCCCATCGGGAGAGAAGATCGCGAGACACGCGCCTCCTACCAAAAGCCCCTTCATGTAGAGATCTTTGGACTCGTAAAGCAATCTTCGTACCGCAAGTGGATGGCCCCTCGAGATCCACCTGCTGGGAATGGGAAGCCGTGGGTCGACCAGTGGCTACGCGTCGACATACCTGAGATGCAGAAGCAGTTGCCCTACACCGTTCTTCCGGTATTTATCGAAGTGATGGAGGATCCAAACGACCCCCTACTTCCCTCGAAGATCGTGAGAGAAGGCACAGCTGGTCGAAATGATGTGCTCATGTATACAGGTCAAAGCGTGCAAAACTTTGGGATGGACTCTCCCGCCTCGAACTATCCGATCCCAACCTATGATATCACGCCCCCTCCTGACATTCACCTTGGATACGTGTACGAGTGGGCTTTTATGGCTCTCCTCACTATCTGTATCGGGATCGTGATGCAACTGAAACGCCCCGCAAAAATTAGAGACAGCGGGCTACTCTCCGAAGAAGCCGAGCTCAAGAAGTCGTGATAACGCCCCAGAAGCTACCTGCGACTGATCGTGCGCCCCCACGACAGAGAGGATGTCCTCAAAACTCTTTTGTCCATCGCTCATAGCGAGTATCTGGCGCTCCGTTGCGGACAACATGCACGATCTGTGCTGCAAAGCGATCACCGGTCCCTCCTCGTGAGTCACTTGATAGCGGGCTACTTCGGAGATCCGAGCGATGCCATCTGCCCTCGCTCCTATCGGGGCGCGTTGCAGCGCAACATCCACAAACCCTGCACGCCACAAGCGTACGATACTATGCATCGCCATTCGCTCATCGAGACCTGGAATCGAGCCTTGACGGAGCTGATCACACAGCCCACTAAACGATATTCCTTGATACCCAACAGAGCCGATAACGCGAAGTGCCTCCGAGTGCTCATCGCGAGGCGTCGTGACAACCTGACCCTCCATGACTTCCCGAAATTCTGCTCCCCTTGAGGTCTCTCCTACGAATCGATAGTCACTCACAAAGTGAAGCGACTTAAATACACTCGCCTTAAGGTCGCGCTTGAGAGTGTGATGTCCCCTACACATAATGCTCTCTCGAAACATTCGGTTTCGAAGGATATCAAGGCACTGCTCGCGCGTGAGAATATCCTCGCCAAGGCGGCTTATGTATTCCTGAACCTCGCTCCCCAGATCATCAGCCGACATCATCGGAGCCTTTGCCTCAGCAAGGAATTGCAAGCCATACAGATCAACCTCGCGCATAAAATCAGAGAAGAGCACCGCTGAATTGTGCTCCTCCAAATACTCATGAAAGAGGTAGGCAGGATGAGAGTCCTTGAAACGCTTCAAAGACTCCTTAACATAGGATCCATACAGATCCCCTTCAGACGTGCGCACGGAACCCACTAATGAGAGAAGCTCCATCGCCCCCTGCAGCCGATCTTCTGGAGCGTACGAGTTTGAGACAACACTCCTATGAAGCGCTCCCGTCATCATGATGTCTCGAATCGCACCACGCTGACGCCATCCTGGAAGGACGTTATAACTCACATACACAAGACCATGCTCACTGACAGCCGATGACAAGGTATGCAGGAGTTGCTTTTGCACATGTGGGGGAACCCACGAGTAAACGCCGTGGCATATGACATAATCGAACGCACGCCCTTCCACTACTTCGTTTTGAAGGTCTCCACATCGAAGCTCAATGTTTCGAATTCCAGCCGCGGACGCGATCTTCCGCCCCTCAGCGATGTGCCGCTCAGAGATATCGATCCCTACACACCGACTCCCTGGAAACAGTTCGGCAATATGGAGAAGGTTTGCTCCAGTTCCACAACCTATTTCCAGGATCGCCGCCCGCTCCGGAGAGGGAACCTCCACGCCGTAGAGCCGCCCGACCGCCGCGAGTCGGTTAGGGTCAGTTGAACGCTGAGCGAGTGTCGCATAGGGGATCTCATCATAGCTTGTGTGAGTCATGCGCTTTTCTTTCCCCCTCTGTAAAACCCCTCGCGATAGGTGGGATAGCGGAGCGTGACTCCCAGAATACTCTTCATCAGCCCGTTGAGCACCCGCTGATTCGAGAGCATCGTATATCCACCGGACCTCATCACCTCATCCTCGGTCACACATGTCGGAAGCGGCACCCCCTCTTGAGCGCACACAAATTCAGCCACCTCACGCGCTTTCGCGGGGCAATCATCAGAGACACATAAAACCGGAGGGAGAGGCTCGCTACGAAGCGCAGCAACCACTATCTGAGACAGATCGTCCACATGGATTCGATTTGTCCAGGAGGAGCCGTCCCCCACAAGACGATACGACCCCTGCCGAATCGCGAAAACGAGCCCGCGATCGAACCCATAAATGGCGGGTAACCGCAGGGCTGTGGTAGGATTGCCGCTCTTTTGGTACGCCTGCTCACTCAACCAACGAGCCTCCCCTTGTGAATTC
>JALRCK010000150.1:5663-5932 GCA_023262305.1 Deltaproteobacteria bacterium | reverse complement strand
GGCTGTTCGAGTCCGTGGCAGCGGCGTAAAACTGCTAAAATTGACCGGTTTTTGCAACTAGTTGATCCGCGGTGGGCCGTTGAGCCGCGCGTTCTTGGGCGTTCTTATTGAGACTATCGAACGCAGCACATGATGGATCCTTCCTTGAGCCGCTATCGGGGGATGCTTCGCGCGGCGAAAACCTTTTCAACGTCCCCTTCAAAGAGAAGCTCCCATCGAGGATCGTTACTCAATGCTATGCTGAGGAGCCCATCCTTGCGTGTCACTAT
>JALRCK010000150.1:0-5653 GCA_023262305.1 Deltaproteobacteria bacterium | reverse complement strand
CTGCCATCCAGGTAGCGCGTTTAAAAGCTGGTAGTGAAGATCCATTGTAGCATCGCCGTGCACATCGGCTCGTCCGTCGATGCCAACCTTCCATTCAGGATAGAGCTTATAGATCAGGTAGCCACCCCAATCGTACTCGGTGATGACGTTGCCGGGGTGCTTTGAGTTTGCCATCACCGCCGCTGCGCCTCGAGGTAGCCCTTCGTCGTTAGGATCGCGCCCGATCTGTAGAGCTACGGTGGAGGAGGTGCCCATCTTTATAGAGATTGCGAGGGCAAGCGGCATCACTAGGCACAAGGCGATACCGAGCCCTTTCGTGTTAAACTCACTTAGCCACCGCCGAATCGATGGAAACTCGGCGAGCACGCGGGCACAGATGATAGGGGGCACCACGATTCCAAAGAGTGGAACGTGACGGCTTGAGAGTAGAGCGAGTGCAGTCAGAGCGAGTGTCCACGCCACGTCGACAGGGGTTGAAGGGGCTCTCAGTATTCCGACCATGCTCATAGCGAGCACAACAACGAGCATCACCATCGCCGTTGGATCGTGAAAGTTAGGGCTCTGCCACTCGGCGATGTAGCGGAGTGAGGCGCTGCTCAGATCGGCGTACTGAAAGGGGTAGAGCCAGCCTTGAAAGCCGTGGGGGGTGATGAGGGTAGCAAAGGTGCATGCAAGGGAGAGAAGCCCCAGTTGTCGAAGGGTCGATCTCTCAAGCGAGAAGTAGCCGATAACAAACGTGAGCCACAGCATCGCAACCCCGATGATGTATCCACCGTGGAGATTCGCCCACAGGAACAGCATGATCGGCAGTCCCCACAACCAACGGGGAGGGGAGCCTCGAGAGAGGCGTGTCAGCGCGTGGATGAGAACGGCCATGCACAGCACGGTGAACATTTGGGGTCGAACGTTTGCTGCGATTGAGATCAAGCGAAGTGACACCACGGAGGTGATGGCCGAGGGAAGGACTCCGACATCCAGGTGTCGACAGGTTTTATAGATGAAGCAAAAAGTGAGGGCTGCCATCACCCCAAACAGCCCGCACAGTCCGGTGTATCCAAAGCTTCTGAGCATCGACGCGAAGATTAGTTCGGTGAGCCACTCGTGCGCGATCATCGGTTTTCCGAGCGAGATGAAGGAGAAGATATCAGCGCGCGGGATCGTCCCGGTGTCGAGGATTACCTCGCCCATCTTGAGGTGCCACCACAGATCTGGATCGGTGGGGCGAAGAAAATACATGGCGATGGTCCAGGCGAGGAGTGGTGCAAGAAGAAGAGCCTCGCTTCCAAAAGCTTGGGAAGTATTTTTGTCGTACGTCATACTTCAGGGGCGTTGAAGACGTTGAGGCGCCGTGCGTCACCGGAGGCCGAATAATGTTGGCGGGCCGACGATGCTACGGACTCTTAAGTTTGTACCGCAGTCCCCATAACAATCCAAGTGACACAATGAGGCTCGCACCTAAAAATAGGTATGAGGTTGAGGGCTCAACAACTGGCGCGGAGTTCATCCCGAAGAAGCTTGTTACGGCAGAGAAGGGGAGCAAGGACGCCGCTAGGATCGCCAGGCGCGTTTGATACTGCCCCCGTTCCCGGTTTGCGTTTGTTTCCCACGAAACGTGTAATGCCTGAACCATCGATTCGATCGATTGCGCGAGCTCGCGAATAATCCCGCATCGCTTTTCATACTCTTGAAGGCGAGGGCTCTTTGAAGTGGCCTCGAATAGCTGGTCCTCTTGACCCACACGGTCAATGAGCCCAATTCCATTAAGGATGTACCTGCCGATCTGAGAAGCAGTTGAGCTTATGTGCTCAATCTCCCTCTGCTCTCCCGGGGTCGGTAATTTGTCTGCCCACGAGGTGCGCAAATCTGAGGCTTGCTGGAAGAGATTGTTGAGATATTTCTTGTTTTCATGGAGGCAGGACCCTATCAGCCGCGTTGCGAGAGTGTGAGCTGAAACGCGGGCGTGAAAAGGGTTAGCACAGCGATCGAGTTCGCTAGAAACCCATGATAGGGACCGACTCGGCTTGGCTGCTATTGTAATCACGAGCTCTCTATTTACGAACACTCGAATCGCGTTAAAGGCTGTGGTGGGCTCAGACTCATTGACCCGAGTGGGCTCCACGAGGTCGTATGCCAGCCCGTACCTGCCGCTCTCTACCTGTTCGAAATACGTCTGAGAGTCGGAGGAGGTGAAGATCGTTGCCGCTGGGATATTGAGGGTTTGGCAGAGGGTCTCTAGTTGTTCCTTAGAGGGCTGAAGAAGGTTGAGCCAGAGCACCTCACCGTCTTGCACAGGCTCGCACAGGTTAGCAGTGGCGCCTGTACGGAGCGTGACGCTACTGTCTTTGTGGATGACACGAGCCTCCACGAGGTTGACCCGCTCTTGAGCGCTTTCAGCCACGACCGACTGTAGCATGGATTTATATCGTCTTGTGATGAAGCTTGGCTCTATGGTCTCTCCCAAGAGGGTTCCTGTCGGGATGACCTTTCCCCAAAAGGGAACGCGGAGGCTTCGAAGTGTGCCGACAAGAGCTTCTACTACCTCAGGGGGAGGGGTCGATCCGGGCGAGGAGGTCGGGTGGAGCGCCACAGCGGTTTGCACCTCACTGATGAGATACGGCACGACCTCGACCGGCACTCTATCGCTCGAAACCCGGAAGATCGGACATCGTCTCTCCGGCGTGTATACCGAAAAGTCGACGCATCGGTGCTCGCTCTCGTGTGTGCCTTGAGAGATTCTTACTCCGAGTGAGGGGGTAATCTCAAAGATGTGCGGTAAGCTGTTTGTGAGCTGATCCGGGAGGGAGGGTCTTGCGGCGGGGAGGACGGGGAGGGGCTCAGCCGACGTGGTGACGGCTCTCTCTAAAGTTGCCTCGTTGAGAGAACGATCTCCCCCCGTATCATGATTTGATGAAACGGCGACATTCATGTGAGACGTCCCAGCCTCCCTCCTGCATGTTCAAACTGCTGCCTCAGTGTGGATTCTAGCATCGTCACACCGCGCAACCTTGAACTTTATGGGTAGGGTTGTCTTCGAGTGGTCTCAGCTAAAAGTTCAAGAAATCGAGCCTGATAGGAATAGGCTGCCTTTCGTTCCCCGCAGATCCCTGTGCCATGAACGTCAGCATGTTGCAGCCTAATCAGGTCGTGAATGCAGGGGAGCGTGAGGATGTGTTGTTGGAGAGCTGCGTTCACGCGATCGTGCCTAAAAAAATCGTGCATGAACATGTGGTATTCAATGACCTGTGCTGCATGCTCAACAGCGAACGCGTCGATACCAAGTCGGGGCCCGATGACACGCTGAAGCATGTCTGCGCCAACATGGGCGTGTCCCGGGAAGGTGATTCCCCCCGAGGTTGGATACCTGAAAAAAGTCGCCGGTTTGCCGATATCGTGGAAAGCGGCGGCAATTTTGAGCTCGTACGATGCATCTTTGGGGAGGCTCTCCAGCACCATCAGAGTGTGTATCCATACGCTCCCCTCTGGATGCCAGTCCGGAGATTGATCCCCGCGAGGCCCCCATGTTTCGACAAACTCCGGAATAGCTAAGGCGAGATCGCCTGAGGCTCGGAGTTCTCGAAGACCGTGAGCAAGGTCGTCGCAGCTTTTGAAGAGATCGAGGAAGCGCTGCGTTGCCCGAAGTGTAGCACCGTCTGTCGGCGACGTGGGTGAAGTGTTAGCGCCACGTTCGTGTTGATCAGACGGTGTGTGCAAGCTTGTCATGAGGTCGTGTCCCTGAGCTTGTTGAGTTAATCGCTCTGTAGCCACCCTTTGCTCACAGCGAAGTCAATCTGTGAGGTGATGTAGCCCCATAATCGCGGCATCGTTGTTCTCAGAAAGTCATTCCGCTTGAGGAGTTGCGAACGAGTTAACGTGTGTCTCCTCCATCCACCGCCGTCATTAGCCGTATTCATAAAGACGGGAACAACTCGATCTACGGCTTTAGCGTATCGAGATTCTATGCTGGTGCCATCTTCGAATTCGAGCCACAGCGCAACCATCTCGTCTCGTTGATGTGAGGGTAGGAGACCAAAGATTCGCTCGACCGCTTGAAGCTCCTTGCCGCGCTGCTGGGCGAGATCGGGTGCCTTGGAAAAGGCAAAGGTGTCTCCCGCGTCGATCTCGACCACATCGTGAATGAGGAGCATGCGCACAACACGATCGATATCGATCGGTTCATCGACATACTCTCGAAGGACGTGAGCGATGACGCAGATGTGCCAGCTGTGCTCGGCGCTATTCTCAAATCGATTCTTGTCGCTTTTGATGAGCGATTGCCGATACACTGACTTGAGTCGATCAAGCTCTCGAATAAATGCGATTTGTTGCTCTAAGTGCTCCATACTCTTTGTGAGGAAGGGTAACGGGGATGAGGTCGCTAAGCAATAAGTTACCCGGTTCGAAGTCCAAGGGGCGGGCTATCGATGGGTTATCTTTCCTGAGTGCCCCACTCATGCTCGGGAACATCCGGAAAGAGCCCGCGCTCGCCGTGCCGGAGGTGCTCAAGCTCCTCAAGAGCGTGGCGCACTCGATCGTTAGAGGCTGGTATCAGCGAGAGGAGTTCGCAGGTGTGCAGGAATGTGTCTGCTACGGGACGCCCGCGCTGGAAAGCCTTGTTGAGGTGCACGGCGAGATCGAACTCAGAGAAGGAGACCTCCTCGGGTATTCCAGTGATAGACCAATTCTCCCCGCTGCAGGTGCCTTCCGCATAGAGTCGCGCCATCTTGAGAAGTGACTGGCCATGCAGACTAGGCTTGCGGTGCAGTGTGCCTCCACGATAGCGCGAAGGTCGTATAACCTGCCCGATAGTGTCGAGAACGCACAGGAGCGAGGCGTGGATGGTTGAGTCTATCGCGACCACTTCGTTGATGGTGAGATCTCGCGATGTCAGATAGCCATCAAGATTTCGAATCAGTTCGACTCTGGCTCCGAGCTCAAAATCGCGACCCATAAACTGGCGAGCCACAGCATCATCCGCCGGAGCGCGATGCTGTCCGCGCCGGACGAGGTCGATATCCCGTGGCTGTCGTGGGGCGTTCAGCGTCAGGGCCTCAACGAGAGACTCCCTCGCTGCACCACCTTTTACGCCGTAACCTTCTGGAATCGAGAGGGGGTTCGTGAGGAGGGGGAACGTTAGGTGATCATCAACCAGAGTTGGTTTGGTTGGGGAGTGATCGTGTACGAAATCGAGCGCCATGTGAGCGATATGTCGAGCTCCATAGCTCTGGATAAGTTGCGTGGCGAGCTCGTGCGCTTGCGATTGAAGCGGAGAGGGGGCGCGCGGCGCAAGGAGCGCCTGCTGCGAAATGCTGAGAGTAGAGCCCTGAATCCACATCCTCTAAGGGTCACATGGCGGCGCCGGGGAGTGCAACCTGATGTGTGCGACTTAATCCCTAAAGTTTGTGAATTGGAGCTCAATGTCAGTGATCGACGAGCGCAGCGTGGCTATCGCTGTTTGTAGATCGTCCCGCTTCTTTCCGGTTACCCGCACCTGGTCGCCCTGAATCTGTGATGTCACTTTAAGCTTGGTCTCTTTGATGAGCTTGTTGATTCGCTTCTTCTCTTCATCGTTGAGTGCCTGCTTGATAGTGATGCTCTGTCGAAGCGTGTCGCCGCCTGCAGGTTGCGGCTCGTCGAATGTTACAGAGTTTTGGCT
>JALRCK010000014.1:268-15973 GCA_023262305.1 Deltaproteobacteria bacterium | reverse complement strand
CTCATCAGCGATGTTTTGAACCTCAGCAACGCTCATACCGAGCTCCTCAGAGACCTCTTCAAGGGTCGCTGGTGCTGCACCATTTGCGGGGAAGAGCGCTGCAATCACTTCGGACTCGAGCTTACCAAGGGTCTTTACAGCAGCTTCCACACGCGAGGGGGAGGGCTCGTTTGCAGCAACGGGGAGACCTATTGCGGCTTCAAAATCACAGCTCGGGTCGAGGAACTGCTCAAGCTCTTTGTCTATGCTCACCAACTTAATGTTGGGATTCCGTCGAGGTGATGGTGCTTTAGATTTTTTTGGATTTCGTGAAGACGACTTGCGTTTGGGCTGTTCGCCCTCTGTAGTTTGGCATCGTACGAGTGACTTTCTTTGCCGAAGCCCCATTTCTTACCTTTAAACGCAGAACGTCCTTCCACAGTAGCAATGGGCTCCCCTCAAAGTCAAACGCGCATGACACAATTTGAACGAGGGGTAGTCGTGGTCAAAAAGAGTGCTTTCAGACGGTTAGCCCGAAGACGACTCGGTTAGAGGAGCCGTCGGAAAGGTCTCCTGAATGCAGAAAGAGTCCGGTGGACCCCATTACATTATTTCTCTCGCCGCTTGACTTTTCGGGACATCTTTCAACTTTGATTTTCAGAGGATCGGAGCAGAGGCGTATTTTTGCGGGTTGTGCTCAGCTATCCATCTTAGATATGAAGTGACCGATCAATCAAAGTTGGGCATCTTCTCATGCCAGAGAGTCGTGAACTTCACCCGATGCAAAAAATTTCCGCACATGTCCGTGCTGCGCGCCACGCGTTAGTTCGAGATCGCAGATTATCGGTGCTTGATGCGCGAGGCCTGTTCCTCTCTTCCCTTGTGGCAGGGGTACTTCGTGAAAGAGCCGGCAGCTCTCCTCAAGCCCAGCACCCGCCTGATGTTGCGTACGAGCTGCAGAGTTCTCTCGGTGCTATTCCGTGCTTCGCCCTTCGAGAGGTAGGTTGGGCGACTGACACGTTTGCGCCTTCGGCAGATTTAATCAAAGCCGTTGCTGATGATCCGATACACCTCGGGTGGGCTTACCAATTTTGGAATGAGTCCGAGCGCGATGACGCCACATGGGCTATCAGTCGACGAGGTGAAGATCCTGAGCTCTCCTCAGTGGCTGCTGCTACACAAGTGTTCACCGAGGACTATATGGCGAGATTCCTTCTCGCTCGATGTGTCGCGGGTCTTGAAAAAACCTCGTGGCGAGGGACAGACTCTTTCTTGGATCCCGCATGCGGCACGGGTCACATCCTCGCACATGTAGTGCGCACGTTGGCAGCTGAGACTCGGCTGGATGGTCTTGAGATTCTCTCAGCGGTGCATGGATGTGACATCGATGCCGATGCAGTAGAGGTGTGTCGCATCGTGGTGCTGCTTGAGGTCATGAGACGTACGAGAGCACCGCTTGCCGATCTGTGGCAGAGGCTTCAGTCACAGGTCCAAGCGCTTGACCACGCCTATGGCTCTCTCGATCGAACCTCAAAGCTGGAGATGTTAGGTCGAGAGCATAGGTGCATCGTCACCAACCCCCCGTACATCGGGCGTCGAAAGATGACGAAAGAGATGCGAGGTTTCCTGGACGCTGAGTATCCCGACACGTCAATGGACCTCTTTTCAGCTTTCACACAGCGATGCGTTGAATTGACTGCCCCAGGTGGGATGCTCGGACTCGTAACGGTCGACAAGTGGCTGCGTCTCAAAGGTCACGAAGCTCTGAGAACGGGTGGAATGCACTTCGGTGGTTTGTATCAGGTCGTAGAGTTAGACGTGGTGTGTGAACTAGGGGCGCGCGCTTTTAGCGCGTGGTCGAGCTTGCACGACGGTGTTGGGACAACGCTTCTGACGGCACGTCGGAAGCCTGCTGCGCCCGGTCACCTATTCCATTTTATCTCATGTAGTGAGAGCCGAGGACCACGAGAAAAGGAGCAGGTTTTACTGTCGTGGACTCGCGCAGGTGTCGGTGGCTTGCGAGTCGAGCAGGACTCGTTGCGGGATGCCACTACAAGCACGAACTATGTGGTACACAGTGGTATGCCCGTCAGTTTGCGATCTGCTGCTCAAAGGGTCGGAGATGTGGCTCGGGTGGTGGTTGGTCTTCAGACGAGCGACGACCGCAGGTTTGTGAGGTATGTATGGAGTGTGCCTCCTGATAAGCAGCGGTGGCTCGTTCATGGCAAGGGTGGTGGCTATGAGAGGTGGTATGGATTGAATCGCTTCCTCCTCGATTGGCACCAGGGGCGCCCGGTCTTCGAGCGGGATCCCAAGAGTGGATTGAGTGTTGAGAGGTGGTTTGCTGAGGATGGATGGACCTACACCTGGTTTGCGCACGGGGCTCTTGGGCTTCGGCGGAAGGAGAGGGGATGGAGCTTTGGTAGGGCTGCTTCGTCGGCTCTCTTTTGTGATGACATCAGGCTCGTCGCATTTTTGAACTCTCGAGTAGCCTCTCTAGCCGTCAGGCGACTGGGGGGGAAGGCGCAGCTCCCGGAAGGAGTTGTGCGGGCGTTGCCGATTCCCGATTCACTCGATGCACTCGATCCGACACTTATTGCAACCGCTGTTGAGCTCAAGCGGATGTTGGTCCGTGACGAGATAACCGACGTAACGTATCAGCCGGGTAACACATTCATTCCACAACGATCGCTTCGAGCGCAGGCATTGCTCTTAGTTGTGGAGGGGGAACTTGAGCGCCAAGTTGCGGAGTGTCTCAAATTATCAGACAGCGAGAGGCGTTTGCTTGATGATGTATTCGGACGCCCGGTCGCATGGAACCCGAGGTATGATGGTGTACAAGCTACCGATGTTCGTACCTTTCTCTCGGTAGGGGTCGAAGGCCTGCTGCGTGAGTGCGCTGCGCTGTCGATCGGTGAAAACGCAAGTGACACCCTCGCCGCTCACATAAGACATTTTTTTGAGCGCCGTGCGCGGGCAGTGGTCCCTCATCGAGGGGTGCCAGCCGGCTCGCTGTTGGAGCAACTATGTCGCTGGAGTGGTGCTCATCCCTTTGATGTAGAGTGTGTTGTTTCACGCCGTCTTGAGAGCGACCCAGCGATTCAGCGGGAGATCTTCGCGCCTTTCGTTCGGGCGCGAATTATCGGGGAAACACTTTCGAGCCTTGGGCACCAATGGTGGAGCGCCACCGAACAGTACGATGCCTCCCTCCATGCAGAGCGCTCTGCCTGTGAGGTGGCTGAGTATGTTTCGCAGAGGATGCCCGGTGTTGATTTTTTGAGGGTCCTTGGAGAGGATCTCGTTCAGTGGATTGCGACACAAGCCGACAGGTATCAAGCGCGATTGATGTGTAATACTCCGCTTATGACGGTGCGTAGAACGGGACGCTCGCGAGACTTTGTCTTCTCGCATGGGTGGAGCCTCTCCTGTCCAGCTGATGCTTACTGTTTGTGATACACTCGAGAGCCCGGTGCGACGCTCTCCGTGAGCCATACGTTTCCACCAACAACGCTACCGGCGCCGATCACTGTTTGTCCCCCAAGGATAGTGGCGTTGGCATAAATAACGACATCGCGTTCAATCGTAGGATGACGCTTCTTGTTAGCCAGAGATTTTGCGACACTTAATGCTCCAAGGGTTACGCCTTGATAGATCTTTACGTTATCCTCAATCACAGTCGTCTCGCCGATCACAACGCCGGTGCCGTGGTCAATGACGAATGACCTTCCAATAGTTGCTCCAGGATGAATATCGACTCCTGTCAAACGGTGAGCGTACTCAGTGATCATTCGAGGCACCACGGGCACTTTTCTCAGATGCATCCAGTTGGCGATGCGGTAGACCGCGATGGCGAGAAACCCAGGGTACGCGAGAATAACTTCATCAACACTGCTGGCTGCAGGGTCTCCCTTGCAGATCGCCTCAGCGTCCTCTTTGAGGAGGGCGTGAAAATCGGGGAGTTGTCCGGTGTATGAGGAGGTGAGAGCTGCGAGTTCCTTCTCGCTTCCTAGGACAGGCTCGCAGAGCCTCTTGATGCTCTCCTCAATAACGTCGACTCGCGCTGCAAGAGCCTCACGATTGGGGGTGCAATCTCCAGAGTAGTGAGGAAACAGCACGGCCAGCGTTGAGTCTATCAGCGCAGAAACCGCGAGCGGATCTGGCGAGTGAGCCGGAAGGGTGTGGTGGAGGGCGAGGAGGGTATCAAGGAGTTCGGAACGGTTGGATGACATACTGATGTTTACACTGTGTACGAGCCCCCATCGTAGCGAGAAACGGTCAAATCTTCCAACCCCTTTCAGAGAAGTGCAGTACAGCGTCCGGGTGTGAGCAAGAAGGCTCTAGGGCGATGCTTAGTTTGTCAGGCGCTCAAAAATCGCTGGTATATTCAGTGTGATACCTTGAGTGTTTTTTCGGTATGCCGAAAATGTGGAGGGGGAGCCGCCTTCTCGCTCACCTGGCTGCTCTCTATAAACCTGTTGTATTGAAAAGCTAGCGCATCAGCCGTTCGCGCGCACGGTTATTTGCCGAGAGCTGGGTGAACGTGGCATCTTTGAAGAGCCCGGTTTTTCGGACATTAAAGTTGAATTCTTGTATCGGCGAGAGGAAGAAATTTGTGAACTCCCTTGTGGTGCTTCCCATTGAGATGATTGACGAAACAAGAGCCTTGCTCGAGGGGCCTCGGGCGGCGTACGCCTTTGAGACCCACGGTGTGCGTGAGGGACAGGTCATCAAGGTGAGCGTGCTGGGTGGGCTTCGTGGAGAAGCAAGGATTCATGAGGCGACTCCTACTCGGGTCGTGCTTGAGGCTCATCTCGCGCTGCCGTGTCGCGAGCGTCTTCCGATATCCCTAGTGGTTGGGGTTTGTCGCCCGCAGACGATAAAAAAAGTCGTTCAGGCGGCTGTGATGTTTGGAGTGTCGTCTCTTCATTTTGTTCGGAGCGAACTCGGAGAGAAAAGCTATCTTCAGTCGCGGGCGCTCGATCCTGAAGAGCTTGAGGGGGAGACTATCAAAGCTCTTGAGCAGGTATGGGATAGCCATGCTCCAGAGATCGTTGTGCACCGAACGTTTTCGTACTTCATGGAACACAAGGTGTCCGGGATCGCAGATATCTTAGGTCGTGAATCAGCAAGAGGAGAGATTGCACGATTAGTTGCTCACCCGGGAGGGAGGTCTCTCGGTTGCGAGGATGCCACACGGCTGAAAGATGCAGCTGCAATCGTTGCCATCGGTCCAGAGCGGGGGTGGAGTGATGGAGAGATCGCTGCCTTCAGTAATTCTGATTTTGAAGTTTTGGGTCTTGGGGAGCGAGTGGTGAGGGTTGAGCTCGCGTTGGTGTTCTTGCTGGGGCGATTGACCATGTTGCGAGCGTAAACTGGGCTCTTGTTTCGATATGAGCCTTCCGTGCGTTTCTGACGCCCAGAAATTGCTAGTAATCCCAGCTGCTTGGGAAATTTAGAAAAAAAGATGAAGTATTAGCGCAAACCCTGCCGATAGACAGGTACGGGGATCTCTTAGGTTGAAAGCCTTAAGGGTAACTCACCTCACGCGTGAGCCACATTCGGGTGGGATTTAGGGATATGATAGGGAGCGGGCCATATAATCGTAACAGGAGAAGGGGAGGATCGAACTCTACTCGCGTTGCTGCGCTCGGTGCCGGAATAGTAGCAGTTGTGGTTGTGATCGGTACGCTTCTGCACGTCTCGAGTGGTCCAAGCAACGCCCGCACTCTTGTGGCGAATTCAAATCAACAGGTAGCCGACGACGGGATGATTGAGATAATTGTTCCCCTTGAGAATGTTCCACCAGGTTCCACACTAGAGCCGAATATGTTCCATCGAGTGCGCAAGCCCGAGATCATCGTCGGTCCAGACATTATTCGTGATTTCGAGGAGATTAAAGGATTATACAGCCGTGGCGTGTTGGTATCAGAGCAGCCCGTTCACAGAGATTTCTTGACCAGCCTGCAGCCGGTGAATGCATTGACCGCGAGCATTCCAAATGGATATCGCGCAATAGCTATTTCTGTGGATGCAACATCGAGTGTCGAGGGGTGGGCGCAGCCGGGAGCTCGCGTTGATGTTATCTGGGTGACGAAAGACTTCGGGTCACAGATGGCATACGTTGTAGCACCCAACGCGAAGGTTCTCTCCGCAAATAAGAAGGCTGAGGGTGCCCGGCTTGAGGGGAAGGAGGCAGATGCTGAGGTGCCGGCTACGGTGACGTTACTCCTCTCAGTTAGGGACTCGATGCGAGTTCGCCTGGCGGCGCTCAACGGGCGTCTCGCACTGGTGTTGCGGGGAATTGATACCGATAATTTCAAGCCCGGCAGCCCGATTAGCCAAGGAGCGCTCTTCAATGTCGGGCCCAAGCCGCTCGTTGAGAATGGACGAAATATAATTGACGTTAAGGTCAAGGATCGACGCACTGGTAAGGTTGAAAACCTCAAGTTTGAGGACGGTCAGCGCGTTCTTGAGTAGGAGAGTCGAGCCCCTCAGACCATTATCGTGCATGGGAGCGGGTGCCGGGGAATTTGCACTTTCCCTCTGGTGGTAAGCTAGCTTACACTTTCGCTCACAGAGGATTCGGCTCAAGAGAAGCCTTCCCATCGTATAGTGTCATGACTGCATCTCAGCACAGCCAACTCATCGCCGATCTTCACAGAGAGCTCAATATCCCAACCGATTACGCGGCGAATACTGGGTTGCCTCTGTGTGAGCAGGTCGCCTTGTCACAGCTCGTTGTCGCTCAACTTGATGATGCTGGAAGACCCCTTGTTCTCACTCAGGGAGCCTCAGATGCTCTTGCTGCGATGCGAAAATCAGCGCTTAAGGACGGCGTTGAACTTCGACCGTTTTCTGGGTTTCGCTCGTACCTCTATCAACGGGGGCTGTTCGTCGCCAAGCTCAACAAAGGGCACTCAATTGAGGATATTTTAAAGGTGTTGGCTGCCCCTGGCTACTCTGAGCATCACACCGGAGAGGCCGTGGATATTACTACGATGCAGTGCCCGCAGGCTGAAGAGGTTTTTGAGACAACTGACGCGTACCGGTGGCTCGTTGCGCATGCCAAGGCCTTCGGTTTCTCAGAGACCTTCCCCCGAAATAATTCCCATAATGTGGTGTTCGAGCCGTGGCACTGGAGATATCGGCCGAGGTAGGACTTCATGCTCAAAAGATGTATCTTCGTGATCGGTATGCTCCTCGTTGTTGGCTGCAGTTCGCGGAAGTCGACAGATGCTCTGGGAGTAAAGCCCCAACACCTCACCCCAGAGGAGTGGATATCGCTCAGTCAGCCCGGCGAGCGTCATGAGCTCCTTAGCGCATTCGTTGGGGAGTGGGATGTTGAAGTTGTTTCGTGGCGGGATCCAAAAGCTAATCCAGAGCGCTCAAAAGCTCACTCATCCTCGACCTGGATTCTCGGTTATCGATATGTCAGAGAGAAATTCGTAAGCCTTGAACGTGGACCTCGCTATGAGGGATTAGGTTTTTTGGGATATGACGCGGGAGCCAAGCTCTTCACCACGGTATGGATGGACTCTCTGAATACATCAATAGCTACATCGAAGGGGCTCTTCAATCCGGCTACGTCAACTCTGGAATTTCGGGGTGAGATCTACGATCCGCTCCTCGGACGCACCAAGGAGACTAAGACGTTTATACGCGTCCTCTCCAAAGATTCCTTTGAGGTCTCGATGGTGGACCGCACAGCTCGCGGCATTGAATTCCAATCCCTTCAAATGACCTACCGCCGGCAAGGTGGGAGTGCCAACAATGCGTCTCGCCAAGGCTAGGCGCAGTGCTGCCTTCAACCTCAAGGGCACACCTCTAAAGGGGCTTGAATTACGCCACTACATTTATATTTGATGAGCCCAGCTCAGCAGATATCGAGTCTGAACGCGCAGAGGCCTTTGCCGCTTCTGGGCTGATGGCGGTGTTCACCATCGGCTTAACGGCATTCGTCTCCTGACCTTTAGCGGAAAACCCGCGCATGGTCTGGAGAGCGTTTGAATAAGAGGCCGCGAATCCATTCGCAATATTATTGAGGGCTGAAACAATACCTGTCTTCATACCCTACAGATTCGGAGCACTTTTCATGTGGCTTTACATTTGGGACTCGAATAATTCGGAAAAGTCCAGAGATTCATGAGGGGAGGGGTAAGTATGTATCCTCAGGGACTTAGGAAAAGGTGACCGGGCTTAAACGGTGCCAGAGGTGCACGGCTTGGATGTGGTTGTGCTCCTGCGGTGCTGGTGCTTGACCATCGCGGCACATACCCTTCAGCCTTTAGGCAGGAAAGTCGAGTACTAAGTAGGATGTTCGTGCTTTGGGGGGATTCATGTTGCGGATAGCTGCGATGATACTTGCGTTGGCTGTGTGGTTTCCAGGCGGTCGCGCATGGGGTGAGGAATCACCCTCAGGTGCGGGTAAGACCACAAGCTCAACGGTGATAACGGGAGAAGTTGCATATTCCGACCCGAACGCGAAGGGTCGCAATCAACAACTCGAGGCACAAGACGCTCTTGAGTCGTGGATTCAGAGTGTGCAGGCTGCGGCAAAGAGCGGAGGTGATAAGAGGCTTGATGCGCTTGATCCCGACGTCGCCTCGTATCTCTCCGTTTTGTACTTCTACTGCACCGCAAAGGATGGTCCGTGCCCATTTGTTCTTGAGAGTCTTCTTGATGCAGAGGTCATGACAGCTCGTGCAACGAAGGAGATATCGTGCCTATCTATGAAGCGTTTCTTTAAGAGCTACCTCTCGCATGGACTCGATGATCGCGGCAAGTTCCTCTACCCCCTCACTCGGGGATTAGACATGGCAAATTTTAACCAGCAGGATCGACCGCGATACGTAGAGTGTAAAGAAACCGTTGCCGCCATCCTTGAGGATAAAGAAGTACTGGCACAACGATTTGGGGAGAAGGGGAGCTCTCTTGAGTCCCTGAGCAAGCTCGATGAGCTCCTTAAAGGGGTGAAGACCAACAAAACCGACGTCTTCGTTGCCACCGGTCTCCTTGATGGCGCCGAGTAGTGCTGGCGCACCTGAGTGACTGCTTGAGCGTCAACCCCCTGACACCCTTTGGCTAAGATGCTGTTCTGTCTATCCCTTGGAGCGTGGACTACCCATTTCGTTTGGGTGCGGTAACTACCCGAAAAAATAGGCGCATCCCTCAAGGGGCTCTCCATCATCTCAACATCGTAGCGTTAAGGAGTGCCAAGAACTTGTTCACGTTGGACCTGTGGCGAACGAAGATTGATTCGAGCCGGGTCGAAAGTCTGACATCTCTTGAGCCTCCCCTTCGCCGGAAGCGAATGGATCTGCGACGCGTGGTTACTTTGCAGGAAGCAGCATGGAAGAGCTAAAGAATGTATCCCGAAGACGATTCTCGCGTGAATCTCCATCGCTTGATAACCCCCCAGTTGTGAACATGTCGATGGTCATTGGGATCTCGTTGGCTCTTGGTCTCGTCGTACTTGGCGCTGTCATCGGTGGCAATCCCATGACATTTCTCAGTATCGAGGGGTTCATGCTTGTTCTTGGAGGAACAGCTGCTTCAGTATTGATTCAGTTTTCGATGCGGGACCTCCGAGTAGCAATGGATGCTGCGCAATCGGTTCTATTTCTTCCACATGAGCAGCCTGCTGATCGAATTTCGTACGTCCTTGACCTGTCGAGGCGAGTTCGGGATCAAGGGCTTCTCACTCTTGAGAATGAAGCCCGTTTGACCGCTGATCCGTTTCTACGGCTCGGACTCGAGTTGACCGTTGATGGACAGGCTCCAGAGGAGATAGGACGCATCCTCCAACGCGAGATGCGCACCTCGAACGATCAGGCATGGAGATCTGTACAAGTGTGGGAGACGATGGGAAATTTCGCTCCAGCGATGGGATTAATCGGGACCCTTATCGGACTCATTCACATGTTGGGCTCACTGCAGGACGCCAGCACAGTGGGTCCGGCGATGTCTCTTGCCCTTGTGGCCACCCTGTACGGGTCGGTCGCAGCCAACCTCTTCTTCTTTCCCATGGCTGGTAAGCTACGCGTTGTGGCTCAGGAGCGAGAGCTCTCTAAAGACATCACCGTTGAGGCCCTGGTGAGTGTTGCTCGCTCGGAAAGTCCACTGCTGCTTGAGCAGCGCCTGCAGAGCTACGTCTCAATGGCAGGAAACGTTTAGCCGGAGTCTGCTCATGAGCAATCGCCCGACCGAACAAACAGTGTGCGATAGGCGTATCCTCAAGGCGTTCTATACGCAGTACGTCGCCGTGCTCCTGATTATGCTTGTTTTCTCGGTTGGTGCGTTTCAGCGCACATCGGCTGACGTTATTAAGGTCGTCCCCCGAGTGCCGGTCATTACCGAGCCCCCGTCAATTGGGCGCCTTGAGTTTGCCGTTGAGTTTGATAGTGCGGGCGCTCTCATGCAAACCTCCGATGATCTCGATGCGATTGCAGAGGTAATCAGGGAGCACGATGTGCGGGCCATCATCACACTCGCCGTCCATAACGAGACGGATGAAGGCGAGCTCGTAGAGGTTGAGAAGGTGATGGCTCGGCTCGATGCAATTAGGGGCTACCTTGGATCTCGTGGACTTTCGGAATCGGACACGCAAATGTACGTGGGTGGACCAGAGGCTCAACCCGGCAAGGTCGCCGTACGTTTTGAGGAGGTCATGTATGACAACCTCCAACTCTAGCTCGCGATACTATCGGTCGGCAGAGGGTCAGCCGGGATCGGTGGTCTGGTTCATTAGCTTTGGCGACCTTTTGACACTCTTGCTCTGTTTCTTCTTGGTTTTGACGCCGTGGGACCGCCTCAAAGAGGGGGGAAAAAGCAAGTCTCTACAGTCAAGTACCTCGACTCTCTCAGCGCACCCACAGCATGGCACTACCTTTGCTTCAGATCTCCCCCTGAGGGGATCCGTCGTGAAGCATGAGCTTCCAATCTTCAGCCGAGAGTTGGAGATGGATGACGCAGAGATGTTTGGGGTCCTTGAGAAAGAGCTTGTTGAGGTCGCCCCAAGCCATGACCGGATTGAGGTGCTTGTATGTAGTCCTCCAGAGGAGCGTGCAAGGGTCGTGTATGGATTGGGTGAGGTGTTCAAGCGGATTGTTGGGAAGGATGTATCCGTTCGATTCCATGTAACCCAACGTTGTGAAGCGAATGCGGTGCTTGTTCCGGTGACGGAGCGATACCTCGGAAGAATTAGAATTTTAGGGATGTAGCCACATCATGGCAGAGGAAGAGAAAAAAGAGGCTGCGGAGGTTGAAACTCCCGAGGTGCCCCACCGCGGCAAGCGTGTTGCCGTTGCTGTCGCTGGAATTGTAGGACTCCTCATCGTTGTCGGTGTGCCCGCTGGGTACTTCCTGCTCAAAGAGGAACCGAAAGAAGTAGAAGAGGTAACCCCTGCGATGAGCGCTGAACCTCAGCTGAAGCCTGAAGGGATTGACGATGCTGAGGAGCAACTTGAGGAGGGAGAGGAACCTCTCGGAGCGATAGTTCCTTTTGACACCTTTCTCGTCAATCTTTCGGGTGGAAAGTATGTTCGAGCTCAGATTCAGGTTGAGTTTGAGACCCTAGATGTACCACGTCGCTTCTACACTCGAGCGGTACCGATTAGGGACAGTATCATCTCTCTGCTGACGCAGATGACGGCAGAGAACCTTGAGACGCTCAAGGGCAAGGACAAGTTGCGTGCAGAGATCCGGTCTTTGATCAATGCAGCGCTTCGAAAAGAGGAAGTTAAGCGGGTTTACTTTACTCAATTCGTTATTCAGTAAGGGTGCTATGGGCGAGGTACTAAGCCAAGAAGAGATTAACACACTCCTGAAAGGTCTCTCCGAGGGAGAGATAGAGGAGGGCGCGGTTGAGGCTCAAAATCCGACTCAGAATGTAAAGAAGTTCGATCTCGCGAGCCAAGAGCGAATCGTTCGTGGACGTATGCCGACCATGGAGATGATCCATGACCGGTTCTCCCGTCAATTCAGGACGGTATTAGGCAAATTCCTGGGCCGAAGCTGTTTTACGAACGTTGGTAAGATTGAAATGGTGAAGTTCGGCGCATTTCTCAAAAAGCTGCCGCTGCCATCTTCTCTCCATATTCTTAAGATGTCGCCACTTCCTGGAAACGCGCTCCTCGTAGTCTCAGCTCCACTCGTCTTCAGCGTGATTGATGGGCTCTTTGGAGGTCGAGGAACCACCCGGGTGAAGGTAGAGGGGCGTGAGTATACAGCTATTGAGACCTCACTCATCAGCAAAGTGGTCAATCTTGCCATCGAGGTTCTCAACGAGGCGTGGAACCCGGTACACCCAGTCGAATTTCAGTTCCTGCGCTCTGAGTTTAATCCATTCGCCGTGACTATCGCGCCTCCATCAGACGTCGTTGTGGTCATCACGATTGAGGTTGAATTCGAGCAAGAGTGCACAACGCTCTCAATTTGCATTCCGTACTCGACTCTTGAGCCGATTAAGGGAAAACTCTCTACCACTGTTCAGAGCACACGACTTGAGGTTGACAGCGCGTTGTCGCGTAGGATGCAGACGAACATCCAGGAAACCGTTTGTGAGGTGAGCGTGCAATTGGCACGTGGCTCGGTCAAATTACGTGATTTCTTAAGTCTCCAGGTTGGAGATGTGATGAAGCTTGAGACGCTTCCCAACGACGAGGCCCGAGTGATGGTTGAGGGAACCCCAAAACTGTACGGTCATATCGGTTCTCTTCATGGTAATCGAGCTGTTCGGATCTCGCGTCCGATTCCTAAACTTGACCTGATTAACATTCGCAACAAAGAGGAGATGATTCGCAATGGCAGATAATGAGATTGAACAAGGATTGGAAGGTGTTGCCGCCGCTGCTGGCGAGGTCGCTGAAGCCGCCACTGCGGCAGCTGCAGGGGCTGCGCCCACACCGGCAAAGAAGGGACCGCAAAACACCCGAACTCTTGAGTTCCTGATGGATGTTGCTCTTCAGGTCTCGGTTGAGGTGGGACGCGCACGGATGACGATTAACGACCTCCTTCAAATGGGACCGGGATCAGTTGTAGAGCTTGAGAAGATTGCGGGTGAGCCACTCGATATATTCATCAATGGCAAAGCGGTTGCCCGTGGTGAAGCGGTGATCGTGAATGAGAAGTTCGGTGTACGACTTACGGATATCATCTCGCCGGAAGAACGAGTTGAGGGGATCGCGTAAGGGTAGGGGGTTGTTATGATGAAGTGGTGGAAGCGCGCAGCAGTAGTAGTTGGGATAGTGATAGCTATCTCGGTAGCGCCGTGCACGGTTCACGCGAGCAACGATCCGGTCTCCGACTGGAACGCGACCTCTACTCCAGACAAGGCTTCCCAAATGTCTCCCTTTAATGCCCAGAGCTCCGCTCTGAGGATGGTTGGTGGGCTCTTTCTCTGCCTCGGTATATTCGGGTGCGGCATTCATGTCTATCGCCGCTACGTACTGCCACGAACTGGTTGTACGCAGCGAAGGCTTCAGCTTGTGGAGCGCCTTCAGATCTCGCAGAAAAGCGCTCTTGTCTTGGTTAAGCTCGACGGCAAGGAGTTCATCATGTCGACGGGGGCCGAATCGAGTCGACTCGTTCCATTGGCGAGTGCTAACGAGGAGCTCTTCGACGAGGCGCTCAACGGAGCGTGTCAGGACGTAGGTGAGTACAATGCGTAGAAGTCAGACAACCACATCAATGCTTCTCAAGGGATTGTTGGTGGGGGGATTGGTGCTCTTGTCCGCTGATGCGGCGGCTCAGCAGGCCGCTCTGCCTGATCTCTCCGTCAATATTGGTGGGAATGAATTGGCGGGCGGCGGTAGCGTTGCGAGCAGCCTCAAAATAGTGCTTCTGCTCACGGTGCTTTCCTTTGCACCCGCGATGATCCTGTGCATGACCTGCTTTACCCGTATCGCGGTTGTTCTTGGTATGACGAGAACAGCGCTGGGCACAGCGACGCTTCCCCCGAATACGGTAATCACCGGGCTCGCACTGTTTTTGACCCTTGCGATTATGGGCCCTGTATTTGAAAAGAGCTACGATCAGGGTATCAAACCGTACCTCGATGGACAGATGGCTCAAGATGAGGCTGCAAAAAAGGCTATGGCGCCTCTCAAAGAGTTTCTCGTAAAGCACTCGCGCGAGAAGGATCTCGCCCTCTTTTTGCAGATTACGCGTTCAGAGCAGCCTAAGGATCCCGCGGATGTTCCATTCTTTGTAGCGGTACCTGGCTTTGTTTTGAGTGAACTTAATGCAGCGTTTCAGATCGGGTTTTTGATCGCCCTCCCATTCCTTGTTCTCGACATGGTGGTGTCATCGGTGCTGACCTCGATGAGTATGATCACTCTTCCCCCAGTGGTGATTTCCCTGCCTCTGAAGCTGATGTTGTTCGTGATAGTCGACGGTTGGCACCTGATCATCAGTTCGCTGGTAAAAACCTATCGTGTGTAGAGGAGAAGCCGCATGAATATCGATGACTATCTTCGGTTGGGTCAAATAAGCATCGAGACCGCGCTCTATACCTGCGCACCTATTCTAGGGTTTGGTCTCGTGGCGGGATTCCTTGTGAGTATCTTTCAAGCTGCTACCCAAATTAATGATCCGGCCCTCGCATTTATTCCCAAGATCGGCGCGGCTATCATGGGAATGGTTCTCTTTGGTCACTTCATGATCAACCGAATTGCGGGCTTCACAATCTTTGTGTACAGCCAGATCTCTAACATCACGCCGAACTAGGGAGTTGAAGGGTTGTGGACGCAGAAACTCTGCATGCGCTTCCCAGTCTCGCTCTTGAGCGCCTCGACGTGGGGTGGACGTTTGTTTTGCTCTTGATGCGTCATCTCACCTTCCTGATGGTCACGCCTGGAATCGGTGGTGGTGTGACGGGTATCGTAGTTCGATATCCGGCGGCTTTAGTGTTCTCTCTTGCTGCATTTAAAATGGAGAGCGTCGTGCCTCTACCGGGGGATATCGGGACGATGGCGCTCAGTTTGTTTGCTGAGGTGATCCTTGGGGCAGTCATCGGGTTAATTCCGATTCTGATCGTTGCAGGAGCTCAGTGCGCGGGTCAGGTCGCCAGTGGCACTATGGGTCTCAACGGTGCACAGCTCATAGACCCGACCACCCAGGCGAATCTACCCGATTTGGCCCGAATTTATGGCGATCTCGCAATTTTACTCTTTCTGATGGTGGGAGGGCACCATATCGCTTTGTATCAGCTGTCGGGACTCGAATCGGCTATTCGACCGGGCTCTTTTGTACTCGGAGCGAAAGGGATAAGTACACTTGTCGACCAGAGTGCCGCCATTTTTCAGATGGGCGTGATGATAGCCGCTCCGGTGATTGTGGCGTTGCTATTGACGAACTTTGTGCTGGCGATCATCTCTAAAGCTGTGCCCACCGTAAATATCTTCATTATCAGCTTTCCCCTTACGATCGCAGTTGGGCTCGGTCTATCAACGTTGGCTCTACCTGAGGCCGGTCACTATATTTCGCGGCAGTTCTCCCACCTTGAGGACCTTCTGAGCGCGGTGGTGAGTCCGTAGGGCTGGACCCTGTTCGAGAGTCATCACTTCGGTAGGTGATGGCGAAAATCTGACGCTTGCTCTCCTGTAACCTCACGGTAAGACGCAGAAATATGTGGCATGCCTCTTGCCTTGAGTTTTGATGGGGCAGTGTCGGCCATGCTGATCGCCGCCCTAACGATTGTACCAAATGTGTCTACGAGATAGCGCAGAA
>JALRCK010000014.1:0-258 GCA_023262305.1 Deltaproteobacteria bacterium | reverse complement strand
ACAAAAAACCGAGATGCCTACCGACAGGCGGATAGGCGAACTGCGCAAAGAGGGCTCGGTCTTCCAGTCGATCGATGTCGTTCATGCATTTGTCCTGATGGCTGGATTCTTCGCACTCAACTACACCTGGCACCTCTTGTATGACCATATGCGCTATCTCTTCTCGCGCTCGTTCCAGATGATAGCTGAGCGACCATCCTTTGAGGTCAATGATCTTACGAATGGCTTCATCAGGCTGATAATTCTGCTCCTCCCAGA
>JALRCK010000149.1 GCA_023262305.1 Deltaproteobacteria bacterium | reverse complement strand
CGGGGCCTGACTCATACGAAGCCTTGAGGGCAAAGGTTGACGATGTGGTACGACAGGACCGAGAGCTACTCGATAGTTTGTACAGAGTTGTTTCGGCGAGGGGGCCGTTTAACTCTGGCGACGCCTGATCGTCTATTTGTCTACCTTACCTGCTGTGAGGAGGTAAGCTCCCGGAGAACCGCTAGTCGTCGGGCGTGTTCGGTATCCGGCTCACCGTAGGTAATGTTAAATGACGCCAGCGATTGATCTGAAGGTTGCCGGAAGACATCGACCGTTAGGAGGTCTGTGGCGTTTCCCGCCCCCAATCCAATAAATCCAGACTTTGAGATGCAATTACGCATGGACGCGATCGCTTCAGGGGGGGGCCGCCTGGAGGGGCCTCGAAGGAGATTTGAGCTAAGGCAGAGGTCCGCTCGGGTGCCAGCGCCAAAAAGTCTCTCTACGATCGATCTCAAACTGAAAGCCGATTCGCTCGGGTGACATACGTCACCGTGCTCTAGAACGAGCCGAATTCCGGGGGGTAGACCAATCTGATCCCTCATCCTTTGGAAGATCAGGTTGGTCCAGGTAAGCATCTCAGTTGACGCATCGATTCCGAGCACGGTAGCAGTTTCGAAACCAGACCTCTTTAATTCCCGGGCGAGGTCGAGCAACGTTGGAGCACCGAGTCCTATCCCAACGTCTACTATGAGGGGGGCAATGACTCCTTGAGACCTCAGAACGTCGACAAAGAATCTCTGCATGGGCAAGAGTCTCCCCGCGAAGGTCTCCCCGCTGTTGAGGAGGACCCGCGGCACGGAGAGCGTATCGGGTGATTGAGTGCCTTGTAGGGGCGACGAAATGGATCTCAAACCACCCATCTCGCGCTACTAGTTGAACGTTTCGATCCCACAAGGCCTCGACTAGCGATTGGGGATGAGCCGGTCGCTTTTCGGAATTCGCGCGAAGACGCTCCCATCAGTATCAAGACATCCAAGAGCGTACTCGTCACGAGAAGGACTGTACAGGGGCACCATCAGGTCCTCTCTCAATCTATCTCCCGAGGGTAACAAGCGATGCACCGTGGTTCCCGTCACCCCGAACCGATCTCCGTTTTTCATAAGTAACTCAAGTGTTCCACGGGTCTCGCGGTAGCGCCCGTAGCCATGTGTTTGAGATTCGGAAATGATTTTTGCCTGACTTTCATCGACTGAGAATCGCGGAGCAGTCTCCGGTAGCCGGGCAGCGCTGCGACGGCCACCGGGAATTTCCCTCTCTAGTAAAGGATAGGATGATCGATCGCTTTTTTGTAAGTAGCTGAAGTGAAGTAGTGTGCCGATACTTGTTACGCCGAGATGGATCAATCGAGCTTAGAAATGAGTGGCCTGTCCCGCCCCGTCAGAGTTTCAAGGCTCCAAAGGGAGCGTGAAGGGGTGAGCTAAGTTGCCAAAAATGGTGCAAGACATGTGGACCCGCGGTTCCGTCACAGAGGAAGCGGGGTTTAGAAGTCATCAGGCGTTGGCTCAAATGAGTCGTAGGAGGGGAGTTCATCGATAGCGAGAGCAGTATCGATGAACTTCGGGATAGGAGGAGGAGCCTGGAAGTCAGGGATGCCTTGAGCCTTCATGATGTCCTTGATGGAGTGCGAGTCCTGAATGAATGCGATGATGCGCATCTGTGCTTTACATTTGGGGCACTCCAAGGGGTCTATCTCATAAATGCGCTTTATGCACGCGGCCCAACTACTCCTACGGAACTCTCTCCTGTAATCGCTTTCGCGCTCTTCAGCTGGAGGAGGAGCTAGCTTGGCGCGGTCACCCCGTCGCCTACAGGAGTACCGTCCGTAGTACCTTGTTATTGACTCGTAGGTCTTCGGCACGTGACACGAAAGAGCTGCTAAAAACTCCAGCGACTCCGGTATAGGTTAACTGCGGGGCTACTTCTCATGGCAGGGAGACCTTGTTGTACCTCCTCGCAGCTCATTTTCCGTTGAGGGACAAAAGTAACCCTGCGGCCATACTCCTACGGCCACAACGTTCACGTTCACGCGCGCAGGAGAACGTGAGAATATGTAATATTCACGTGTGAAGGGAGTAGGTTAGAGCGAATAGTAAGCCTCCGCCACCTAATCAAAAACACGAAAGTCTCCGAATCATTTGCTTTACCCGACATCAGTATGGTACCGATTCTAGGATATGGAACCGATATCCCAGCAAGCAAGTGAGTTATCTGACCCTGCGCTACAGAAGAACGTACGCGCCGCTCTGTGGAAAGCGTTGCGAGCTGGAAGTGGCACCGCCATAGTCGCGGTCGGACAGCTTAACCAACTTCAGGTGGCTGACCTCGTCACAAACGACAGCTGGCTCCGAGTTTCGGTGGAGGAGATACTAGCGCCGGATGCTCCGGTGCTTAACGCGAGAGGTCGCGCGGGAATCCTTCTCACAGGGTATTCGAACCAACTCACGGATACCCAGGAGAAATGCGTTCAGGGCGCAATTCGTTCAGCATTCAATAACGCCTATGGCTCAGATCGCGGCCCCGGCTCTGTGTTGGTTGTGGCGAGCTCGTTGCCCCGAACGGATGTGTTCGATCACAAGAATTGGTGGTACAATGGGCCGTTTCAAAGCAAAAACGTCTACCAAATCAGCGCGCAGGGACAGTACGTCGTGCTGAAGGCTTTTGCCGCTAGGGGTGATTTACTTACACTTGGTCCAAAACAATGGACAGAGCAGACGAGTGAAGTTCTCGGTCGATGATAGATAGTCGTCCTGCTTGTCGCGTTGTTCTCCTCCTCAGTAAGCGTCGATCGGTAGGGTGGCCTTTTGGTTAGTGAACGCGGAAGACATCGAGGGCGCTGGAGCGCCATCCATGTTGTACGTCTGCTCTAAGAAACCAGTTTCGAAATGCCGGTGTACCTTTATCGCCGCCGCGATAATCTGGTCGTAGCCTCAATAATCTTCATCTGTGTTTCCCGTGTTTTCCGCGTCTCCACTGGAGGTCCGGTCGAACTATCGAAACGCCCGGCAGAAAGTCGTTTTTAACCGATCCGTTAGTCGCTCAAATCAACCTATCCTTTGTCGATGTATGTCTCTTCGCGAACAGCCTTATCGACACGCGGCGGGCGAGCTCGCGTGAAATAACCAAAAAAGCCGCGCAATCTTGGTCACGTCCGCTCCCGCGAGTCTGTAGCTCGTGTCTTGGTCGAGCGCGCCACATAGTGAGTTGGTTTTAGTGAGTTGGTTCGGGGTTACCTCGGCCGGTCCAGAGGACTTTTGAGCTTTCTCGACTTTCGTTTAGCAAGGCTGAAGTGAATCAGGCGCTGACATCATAAGTGTAATTGGTGCTGGGCAGGTTGCCAGGCAGTAGATCGATCCGCGCAAAGAAAGAAGGCGCAGCAGTAGAACAGGAGCGTCGCACCGACCTCAAGCCACACTATCATTGCCTACATAAGAGCAATTGAGCGCCTAAAATACGCCGGAAGTAAACTACAGAGCATTGGCTGGTTTGGCGGAAAGAGCCCGGTTGGGAATGGCTCTCTCCAATCCCCTCGTAGCCATTGCAGACGTACTTTCCTTGCCTTAGCTCGTAGTGTTTTGATGAAGGAGATAAACGCGATGCGAAGGGGTATATCTCGACAGATGCACCACATTCGACGCCCAAATGCTTTCGGCGCATAGGGCATATCGATAGGTTGTGCGGCTATCTGGGAGTCTGACGGCAGTAAAATGCTCTCTCGCTGCCGGGTGACTGCCATTTCATGCTCTATCTCTTTAATACGCTTGAGAAGTTTCTCGCGCACATCATGTGGAGAACTTTGCGTTGGGAACGCGGCGATCCAGGCATCGGGACTCAAGGTAAATGAGAGCGTCTCCGTAGCCTGATTCTCAACGAGAGTGGCTTCTTGCCGTCGCACTGCCGCTGATACGTTGCCTGTCGCTACGGGAGAAAGAAATGTTCTTCTGATACGCTTGATCTGTCTGGTGAGAGTCCCCGAGGTAAACATCCCCCAGCTGGATACTCCCTGGTATGTGCCGATAGCGGCAGCTCGGTGAGCCCTAACAGGATTCGCGTATACGTACGCTAACTTCTCCACGAGATCATCCAGTGTCAGGATTACCGGAGAGTCGTACCCTTCGCACCACACAGTAACTTGCCGTCTCCCAAGGAGTCGATTTACGGCGTGAGCAGTCTCACACTTAAAGCGCTCCATGAAGCTCTCAACTAATGCTGGATCTTCAACAAGGGCGATGATGTGGATGTGGTTCCCCATGACGACAAACGAGAGGACTTTTACTGGATAGAGGCTCTGCGCCACTGCTAGAGCGCTCCAGAGGATAAGTTCCATGAGGGGTGAGCGGACAAACGGCAGCCCCTGCTGGACTCTCGAGGTGAGCATCACTACCGTGTGGGGCAAAAGAATACGGGGAGGACGAGACATACGATACTTTCTCCACTCCGATAAGAAACACTCCTTATTATCGAAACTAATCGGAATTAGTTGTGTGGGAAGTAACGCCGGACCAAGCTCGAAAATGCCCCAAACGCTACGACGGCGGGCGCGTGTCGCGCCGTTACGGCTGTGAGGGGCGGCCCCGGCTCGTTATCGATCCGCCCTCTGCTCTGAAGCGTCGGTTAAGTCTGGCGCCGAGTCGGACTGAATATCAGCTGTTGTCGCTGTGCCATCGCCCGCCGCTGTCGCTTCAGCTGTCGAGATGCGCTCCTCCGGCACTTGCGGTGGGGCAAGGTCTACGAAGCTCAAGTGATCCCCGAGGTCTAAGCTCGAGTCCGGGTTCTGGTCATATTATTGTACCCGAAGTTCATCCGACAATTTCAAAAAGCCGATAAATTCAAAGATAAAGTGCGGGTTCTCGCATATAACCGAAATAGCGGCATCTCTGCTGGAATCGAGTTGCTCACGAGTAGAGTAGCGTCGATCGCCGCTGGCTACGGCGTCGTTGTCTTCGTCTGTTAGCGGCTGCCAGACGATGTTGTGCGCAAGATCCATGAGTGATTGTATGGCATCCTGGTACGCTTCCTCGCTCTCAAACGACGGTGTGCGCGCTTCGTTTGGGATTTCAGGGAACACTCCCACGCTCTGCAAACTTTCAAGACCTCGTATCCAGTCGGTGACTCTGCTTCGTAGCACATCGGTTGGCGAAGTACACTGTTGATAATTTCGCGACAGCTCTCTCTCAAAGTTCTTAAAGTACAGGTCGGATAGCTGATCCTCAAGACTGCCCGGACCTTTGAAAGTGTAATGTACGTGGACATAGTCCGATTGCTGTAAATCTCTGGCCTTTTCGAAAAGCCCATTCGCCTCATCCCTCGCTTCACGACTTTGAGGAAATGAGCTCTCCACTCCTTGAGGTCGGTTAAAGTCGAAGGCGTGTGACAGGTGAAGTCGTAGGAGAGCTATATACTGCTCTTCCGTGAGGCTATGGTAGGGGGTTATCTGTCCCCCAAGTTTCTTGGCGATGGCTTCTCTTGAAGCTTGAGCCATCTTTTCATAGACACCCCTGTCATATACGGACTGTGTGTTATATTCAAACACAGCCTTCGGCGCAGAGGGGGGTGGAGTAAAAGTAGCCTCCAGAGCCTCCAGCACAGACGATGCTGCTTGAAGAAGATCATCCTCCGCCTCGTCTATCGCAGCTTTGTGCTCGGGGTTGTTGGGATCAAGATCCTGTAATCTTACCTCAAGGTCATCAAGGGCCCTCTTCATCCCGAACAGCTCGAGTTCGATTTTGTCCCAAGGGGTACCGCCACCCGTGCGAGTACCGTCTGGAGCGCCGTCTTCAGCCGCCTGAAAGCCAAATTGTTTGTGTGGTGCAAATGCTGTCATAACGTCTCCGTTTTTTCTTTGTAACTAAAACTCCAATTCACAGTACCGCATCGAAATCATGGGCCTATTCGCTAAGGTAAAGAGTTTGGAGAGCTACGCAAATATCTTGAGATCTGCCCAAAGAAGAGCCAAAACGTTGGTCA
>JALRCK010000148.1 GCA_023262305.1 Deltaproteobacteria bacterium | reverse complement strand
GCCCCCGCAGTGGTCTCATCGCCACCTCCATCTCAAGAGGTCCCAGCGGCAGCAGCAGCGGCGAACGATGATGATGATGACTTCGATACCTTTCTCGATGACTTTGATAACTTCAATCCGGCGCACGAACCGGTTGAGGAACCGGTACCTCAGCCGATAGCCGCACCGCAGGTGCAAGCTCCCCCTGTTCCAGAACCTGCACCTCAAGCGCCCGTGGTAGCTGCAGCTACGAATGGTGAAGCGCATGATCCATTCGATCTGGATCTCGGACCTGATCCGATAGGGGGGCTGACAGTCGAGGTCGAGGATGATTTTGACCTAGACATGACGCCTGAGCCCGTGCAACAGGTTGCCCCGCCGGTGTATCAGCCAGAGCCGGTTCATGCGCCAGAGCCCGGCCGAATTCCTGAGCCACTATCGGCCCCTGAGCCGGCGCGACAACGGCATGATCACCGCAACAACTCGGAGAAGCGACACCATCAGCCGCAACAAAGCTCGCGTTCGACGCCTCAGCAGGGTCAGCGACAAGCACGACCTCAGCCCGAAGAGCGCAACCAGCAAAGTGGGCGCAGCCATCAACGTCATACTGGTGACCAGGGGAGTGGACACGAGCGCAGGGAGAGCCGGAGGGACCCTCCGAGGCATGACCGGCGTAACGAAGAGGGGCGCAGAGATACTCACCACAATCGACACCAGCAGGAGGAGCGTCGCCACGATCGAGAACACGCTCGCTCCGATGCCCCGGTCGCTGGTCCCAAGACCGGTAAGATGAGACCAGGTCGTCTCTTTGGATGGTTGGTCAGCTTTGAGAGTGCGGATGGTCGCGCGATTGAGCTGAGAGAGGGGAAGTTCTTCGTCACGGGGAGCAGCATTCGTGGGAGCGACCTCGTTATCGAGGACCCCAGCATCTCAACGCCCCATGCACTCATGTCGGTGACAACTGATCATGGGCTTCTCCTCCAGGACCTCATGAGTGAGCGAGGCATCTTCGTTCGCAGCGGTGACCGAGGGCAGTACAAGCGCGAGGATGGAGCCGTTGAGCTCAAAGATGGAGATTGGGTGAGGTTCGGGGACGTTGAGTTTCTCCTCACAGTTGTTCCAGGTGGCTCAAGGTAGGTCTAGGCGAAACGTATGAGATTGAGATTCGCTACAACATTGTGCCTGATGCTGACGCTCCTGAGTGGATGCGGGCGCTCTCCTGTTGCTGATGATCTCGCTCAACGTGAGGCCAACAAGATCGTAGCGGTCTTGGGTGAGCATGGAATTGAGGCGACGACTGAGCGGGGGCGCGGTTCCAAGGGACGTTACTCAGTACTGGTCTCCTCAGGAGATTTCGGCTCTGCGGTCGCGCTGCTCACTAAGTTTAATCTTCCGGTCGACCGAGGGGCTTCCTTTGAGGACCTGATGGCACCAAGTGGAATTTTGCCTGCATCAGCTGATGTGGAAAATCTCCGGATGGATCGAGCTGTTGCGGCTGAGGTCGAGCAACTGTTGCTGGGGCTTGACGGCATAGCAGCCGCTAGTGTTGTGGTTCGCGCTCACTCAGTGTCTCATGCCGCTCCGTCTTCGGTCTCCATCGTCGTTCAAACGGAAGGGGACTCGTTCAATCAGGAAAAGGCATTCGATTTGGTGATTCGAGCAGTGCCAGGGGTTAAGAGGGAGGATATCTCATTCCTCCGCTCGCAGCAGCCCGGCGGCTCATGCATCGGACAGGGTGGCGGATCGGAACCGTTGGTACCGTTTCTGAAGTTTTGGCGGGTGCCGGTGAGTGAGTACAACAGCCTGGCCTACCTTTTGATCGGGGTGATGAGTGTCGTAGCGCTTCTCACAGGGATCGGAGGCTACATTTATGGTCAGTACGAGGCGGCGAAGGGAGCGGATGCGTCGGGATCCCAGAATGATCAGGGCAAACAGCCCAAGGCGCTAGGTGGCACTCGACCTAAAGCGGAGGAGGGCAACGACGAATGAGTCTTACGACGTTCCGTTCATTAGGTGCGCGTGATCGTGCTTTGGTGGCTGTAGCCGTGTTGATCGATGGAAACGATGGGAGCATGTACCTCGATTTTGACGCAGAGCGCAGTGAAGAATTAAAGCGAGCGGTAGGTGAGCTGTGTGCTCTTGAGGTGGACGCTCGATTGGCGTTTGTGGGAACTGTTTTGCGACTTGCTCTTGAGGAGGGTGAGTGATGTGGAGAACTCACGCGAGGAGTTGGAGGATTATCGGGAGAAGGTGTTTCAGGAGCTCAGGACTCGAGCGCATCGGGTCAAGGAGCTCGATACAGCTATCGCCTCTACTCGCTACCTTCTTGACACCGCGGGTCCAGCAGTTGGATTGCGGTCGGGAAATACTCTGCATGCCTTGGCCGGGGCTTCTCATCGAGCTCGGCTCAAGCGTGAGGAGGCGCGCCTGCAGCGGCAGCGAAATGAGGCCATCGCGGACCTTAAGAGAGCAGAGGATCGACTCGCGGACGTTGACCGAGAGCTTGAGTCGCTTGAGGGGAATGAGGAACTTAGCGACAACGCTGAGGGAGTCGAAGAGGGGGAGTCATAGGTGAGCGAACAAGACACTACCACCAGTGGTGATGGACACGAAGTGCAGCTCTGGGAGCCGCAGCGGATCCTTCGTCGGGTATATCCTGATGATGCGAAGCTATCGCGTGGATTCCTTCGATGTCGACCTGAGAAGTGGTTCCCCGCGTTTTCAACGCATTGGTTGCCGATCATTCACGCGCTCGGCATGGAGGCGCGAATTTCGGAGATAAAGCCTGTCATGGCACAGCCTCCTGTTGGCGATGTGGCATTCGTTGGTTCTGTTTCGGGTGAGCGAATCGTAATTGCGATGGATGCCGCCGGTGCTGATTCGTTGAGTGATGAGCTCGTTCCAGGAGCTGGCGAGAAGGCTTCAAAAGTAGTGCTCGAGTACTTTTGCCGAAGGTTTGTTGCGAGCCTTGCACTTGCGTGGAGTGGTCCTGAGTCCGCAACGGTTACCTTTGAGCGCGATGCAGATGTATCTGCAGTCCAGGTCGCTGGTTCAGTTCGTGTCGGTTTCACAGTTAACACGGTGCCCTTCACCGTGTGGATAGGGTTAGGTCCCAAGTTAGTCGAGATGCTCGACGGGCTGTGGCGGAGACAGGTGCAGACGCTCTCCAAAGTTGCAGCGCGCGGCGCATCGCTTCGACTTGAGATCGCGCAGCTTGGGGTACCTCCACAGATGTTGGCGGAATACCTGACGAAGGGCACGGTGATTGACCTTGAGGTGAAATCTTCGGATACGATTACGATTAAGGTCGGCGACAAGCCGTGGATGCCCGCCCGGCTCGTTGATGTAGGTGGAAAATTTGGGTGTGAGATGACCCCGGGCGCTCTGACCGTTCCTCAGATCGCTGAGGGTGCAACACAATTATCGGTAGAGGTTGGGTCTCTCTCGGCCGATGGTGCTCAGATTGCGGAGCTTAGCCAGGCTGGAGCAATTCTCGTAACGGAGATTCCGGTATCAGGGATTGTGCAGCTTGTGATCAATCAAGAGAAGGTTGCTGAGGCTCGGCTATGCATGTATGAAGGGCGGTTCGCTATCGAGGTGCGGTAATATGTCAGGAACTATTGGGGGACCTCCAGATTCATTCTCACTCTCGCCCCTTCTCTCGCTGTTACCGGAGGGAGGGGATCTCTATCGTCTTGAGACCCTCGTGTCGGCATTCTACGCCAGGCAGGAGAAGGTTGAGGCGCTCCGGAATGAAGCGCCCGACCGGGAGAGTGAGCGAAAATGCGCTCTGGAGGCCGGGATGCTCCGTCAGATCCTAGAGTGGCTCGCTGAGAAGCCGGGGGAGAGCGAATAGTATGGAGAGCCCGCAACGACGTCAGGGAGAAGCACCTCGTCGCAACTACTCAGATGATGAGGTCCGGGATATCTATAAGCTAGGGAAGCTGTTCCTTGAAACCGGCCAGCACAAACGAGCTGAAGCTATTATGGCGGGGCTCACGGAGGTCGCACCTGATTTCGCGCCGGCTTGGCTCGGCTCTGCTTTCTTGCGATCGGTCGCGGGGAATTATGATGGGGCTCTTTCAGCTGCGAACCATGCGCTTCGGCTGGATCCTAAAAATGCTGAGGCGATGCTGTATGTGGTGGCGATAGCATTGACCACGGGTGATGTAGCAACTGCTGGGACCTATTTGGGTGAAGTTGGTGAAGCGATCGAGCAGGGGAAGGTAAAGAGCCAAAACGTCACCCGCTTCTACAAAATGCAGCTTGCTCGGTATCAACTCCGTGGTAAGTAGTTAGGGCATGAGTGCCCGTCACACCGGCGAATTGAGCCAAGCCACAGACCCATTGTCACCGTTTGTTCAGTTGGTAACCCCTGGGGTGCATGCTGCGTGCGTTTTCGAGAGCGTAGACACTCGTAAGCAATCGGGGGATCCCCTGGTATCGGTATCCTCAACTCTCTGTGTTGAGTCTCTCGATGATGCACTTGCCGAGGAGTATCCGTTGCTCGATGTGAGGATGCAGCAGGGACTGCATCAATCGGTGCGGCTCTTTATCTCCTCGATCACGGAGCAGATTGGTAGGGATTTTTTCCTGAACGCTGAGGGGGAGTTTTCTGGAGAGCGTTCTGTTGCAATACGATATGGTCCCGCGCGTCTGGGGACGCATGATCGCCGATTGGTGTGGGTCGAATGCCGATGCAACGAGACCGATGCCTATATCCTTCCGAGAATGCGTTCAACTCTTGCTTCATCGAGGTGGCACAATTACGACGATGAGATCCTGCCAGAGAGGTTCCATGACGGACCTGCACGCTTACTGTTAGAGTTGGATCCACAAACCGCGGAGATCCTTTCGTGCAGAGCACTGATAAGTCCGCAGTGTGCGGCAGAGGCAGAGGCGAATTTCCTTGTGGCGTTAGGAAGAGGAGGAGTTGGAAACTCTTCGTATCTTCTCTCTCAGTACCATAACGTGCTTGTTGATCACGCAGTTCGATCGGGAGAGCTTGACCATGCTCCGAGTGAGGACGAGCGCCGCGCCTTTCTGCGGTCGCTTCCACGTCCAATCATCTTGGGAGGATCGACATCGAGCGATCGACGTGTAACGGTGGCGTTGCAGTACGTGGCTGGTAACCCGGCAGAGAGCTATCGAGAGGAGGTCTCCCTGCAAGAGATCGCCCCGTGGGGGCTTACAGTTACCGGAGTTACCCAACACGGTACCTAAGAGCTCGCCTGAGGCGATTGCTCCTTGACCGGAACGTCGATCACGATCCCTGCCTCTACGAGGTACCTAAGTAGGTGTTGATTCACATTCTTGAGTCCGATCGAGCCGGCTGTGACCATCCCGTGGTCGGGATAGGTGATCGCATCAGCGTTAAATTTGATGAGATCGAGGTAGAAGGTAAAGAGGCTGGACTCAACGGGATAGGTCAGCAGTCGCACGTTCTGTTGAAAGAGTCGAGCCGAGGCTTCGAGGACACCTCCCTCAAGGAGTTTGTACCGCTCATCCTCCAACAGGAGGGGGAGGAGGTTGGCGCTCACGATGAATCCGATCGGGCACTTTGAGAAGCGTCGGAGATATTCGGTGAGCCGGAAGAACTCTGAGTAGTTGCTGACGAGGATGTTATGACCAAATTTGCAAAGCTGTTCTACAACCGTGAGCACCTCGTCATCGGTGGATTGTTGAGCGCGGAGGATATTGTTGAGCGTTAGCTCAAGAACATACACGGCGTCGCCATCTTTCTCGTTTGAAACGGCGCGAAGTTGAGATTTGCACGATCCAACGAGGTCGGGGAACATGTGGTGAAGAGCACGGAAGGAACCGCGCTCGAGGAGGATCGGTCGTTTGTGAAAGAACTCGGTGGGTGGTAGGGGCTGCTGATTGACATCAAAGAGGATCGCGCTCGCCAAGCCGCTTCGCAGAAGCGAGACGTTGAGGAGGCGATGTTCCACCGTCTTGAAGGAGGGCCCGCCGAGCTCAATGTAGTCGAC
>JALRCK010000147.1 GCA_023262305.1 Deltaproteobacteria bacterium | reverse complement strand
CGACGGTGTCATCCTTGCGGATCTTCAGCATCGCTTCACCCGAACTCAGAGAACTTCCGGCGCCAGGCTGATGATCTTCATGTAGCCCCTGGAGCGCAGCTCGCGCGTCACGGGCCCGAAGATACGCGTGCCGATCGGCTCTGAACTCGCATTAATGAGCACCGCGCTATTATCGTCGAATCGGATGAAAGAGCCGTCCTCTCGGGACACCTCTTTAGCAGTTCGAACGATTACCGCCTTGTGAACTGAGCCCTTCGCGATCTTTGAGTTCGGGATCGCCTCACGAACCGCTACCACGATAACGTCTCCAACCGTCGCATAACGACGTCGGCTTCCACCAAGGACCTTAACGCAAACAACTCTCTTGGCACCCGAGTTATCTGCTACATCGAGTACTGACTTTAACTGAATCATATCCCTTCACTGCCCCAAAACGTCACTACAGGTTACACTGCCTTGGTCAGGATCGACTCGACCTTCCACCGCTTGAGCTTGCTCAGCGGACGCGTCTCAACGATACGAACCTTATCCCCAACTCCGCACGTTCGTGCTTCGTCGTGTGCATAAAACTTCTTGGTCTTACGAACGAACTTACCGTACGTTGCGTGTCGAACCTGACGAACAACGGCAACTACTACCGTCTTGTCCATCTTAGCGCTTACAACAACACCATCCTGAGTCTTGCGGTTACCGCGCTCCTGCGTAGCTGTGTTTTCAGCCTTCGCTGCCTTGGCGGTCGTCGTCTTTTTTGCCTTTGCCTCTGCCATAGTACTACCTTCCTAGAAAACTTTTTCTCTTTACGCCGACACCTTGCTCAGCGCGGTCTGAACACGAGCAAGCTTCCTGCGTGTCTCCTTGAGAAGGTGACCCTTCTCAAGTTGGTTTGAGGCTTGCTTAAACCGTAAGCGCATGAGCTCTTCACCGAGCTGGTTCGCCTTGCCCTGCAACGCGACCTTATCCAACCCTGCGATTTCTTTCAAAAAGTCTCGCCGTTTCATAATCCTACTACCTACCGTTACCTGGCCTCACTAAGGCCCAACCCTACATCAAAGCGGCTAAAATGACGCCGCACTATGACTGTTTCTTTCCCTTAAATCAAGCTGCTGCTCCGGATGACGATCTTGGTCTTGATCGGAAGCTTTGCAGCTGCAAGCTCCAATGCCTCTACCGCCAACTTCTCAGCTACTCCTGTGATTTCATACATGATTCGCCCGGACTTAACCTCGGCAACCCATACCTCTACCGACCCCTTTCCTTTACCCATTCGCACTTCGGCGGGCTTCTTGGTGAGAGGCTTATCTGGATAAACTTTGAGCCAAACCTTTCCACCACGCTTAATGTGGCGAACCATAGTCTGACGAGCAGCCTCAATCTGTCGGTTTGTAACCCACCCTGGCTCCATGGCTCGGAGACCGAACTCACCGAATTCAAGGGTGCAACCACGAGTCTCCTTAATGGTCAGGTGGCGGTACAACTTCATCTGCTTGCGATAGCGCGGCTTCTTTGGCTGCAACATAACTTACTCCAACGAAAAACTTTTCAACCTCTCCAGCTTACAGAGCGATAGCCTCAGCGGCTGGCTCCTCTCCTGCCGCGAACTTCTCTCCCTTGAATACCCAAACCTTAACCCCGATCACGCCGTAGGTTGTTTGAGCCTCTGCTGTGCCGTAATCGATCTCAGCTCGAAGGGTATGAAGAGGAACTCGCCCCTCTCGGTATTGCTCAGTACGAGCGATCTCGGCGCCATTCAAACGTCCAGACACTCGAACTTTGATACCCTCTGCGCCCACACGCTGAGCTCTTCCCACCGCCTCTTTCATGGCACGGCGGAAGTTTACTCGACGCTCCAACTGGAACGCGATTCCCTCTGCAACAAGCTGGGCGTCGCTGTCAGCCTTGCGAGCCTCCACGATGCTCAGGTTTACATCGCGCTGAACAAGATTCTTAAGCTCCTTGCGAAGGTCCTCGATGTCCTTGCCCTTCTTTCCAATCACAAGACCTGGCTTTGCGGTATAGATGTTTACCTTTACTCGAGCAGCAGCGCGCTCAATCTCTACACGCGATATGCCAGCCGCCTGGAGTTTGTTTCTAACAAACTTCCGGATCTTTACATCCTCGCCGATGAAACGAGCGAAATCCTTTCCAGCGAACCACTTTGACTGCCAGCCCTCGATGATTCCAAGACGCAGACCTTTTGGATTAACTTTTTGTCCCATATCAGACTTCCTTTACCTAAATCTTACTTCTCACCGAGAACGATAGTCATGTGAGAGGAGCGCTTGCGAATCGGCGTGGCTCGTCCGTGAGCTGCTGGCATGTAGCGCTTAAGGGTCTGCCCCTCATCTACCCAGCCTGATGTCACCCACAAGCGGTCCACATCAGCGCGCGCATGCTCTCGAGCGTTTGCAACGGCTGACTGAAGGAGCTTGTGTGCGAACTTCGCGCCCTTCTTATTCGAGAACTGAAGGATCTGGAGGGCAGGCTCAACCTGCTTTCCACGAATCAGATCGATCACGAGGCGCGCCTTTCGGGGCGACATTCGAATCTGCTTTAACGTTGCGCGAGTAACTTCACCGCGCGGCGCTGTTTGCTTTTGTGATTTCTTAGTCATATAGCAACCCTTACTTCAAGTATCCTTCTCCTCAATCACCCTTATGCCGCAGAGGTCGCAGCTTTAGCAGAGTGACCGTGGTACGTTCTCGTAGCTGAGAACTCGCCCAACTTGTGGCCGACCATATTCTCAGTAACGAACACAGCGTTGAACTTGCGTCCATTGTGAACCGCGAAGGTCAAACCGATCATGTCTGGCGTGATCGTCGAACGACGTGACCAGGTCTTAATCGGCCCCTTGTGAGCACCCGATTTCGCTCTCTCAATCCACTTGAGCAAGCTCTTGTCTACAAACGGTCCTTTCTTAATTGAACGAGCCATGATGCCCCCTAAAACTACTTACTACGTCGTCGTACGATAAACTTCTGAGTTCGCTTGTTCTTTCGAGTCCTGAGACCCTTAGCCAAGAGACCCTTAGGTGAACAAGGATGGCGACCTCCGGCCGACTTTCCTTCTCCTCCTCCCATTGGGTGATCCACTGGATTCTTGGTAACTCCTCGGTTGTGAGGTCGTCGGTTAAGCCATCGGCTACGTCCCGCCTTTCCGATCATCACGTTCTGATGGTCAGGATTGCTCACGGCACCGATTGAAGCGTAACACTCAAGCGAAACTTTGCGGGTCTCTCCAGATGGCAATTTCACTGTCGCGTAATCACCCTCTTTAGCAACCAATTGAGCAGCAGAACCAGCGGACCGAACGAGCTGCGCTCCACCCTTGATCTTGAGTTCAATGTTGTGGATGTTCTCTCCGAGCGGAACTGCTCGAAGAGGAAGGGCGTTACCTGGCTTGATGTCAGCATCTGGTCCAGCGCTGATCACTTGACCAACAGCCAACCCCTGAGGAGCCAAGATGTACCGCTTCTCACCATCCGCATAAACAACGAGAGCGATTCGAGCCGAACGGTTCGGATCGTACTCAATCGTTGCAACGGTGGCCTTGATGCCAACCTTGTTACGCGCGAAGTCAACAAGACGATAGCGTCGCTTGTGTCCTCCACCCTTGTTGATATTTGTGTTTCGACCGTAGTTATTACGTCCGCCTGTCTTCGAGTACTTTGCTAGAAGCCCCTTCTCAGGACGGTCCGTTGTAATCTCCGAAAAATCGGAGACCGTCAGATAACGACGAGTCGGTGTGAATGGTTTAAAATTCCTAAGAGCCATGTCCTACCTCAATTGATTACAAGCCCTCAACAAGGTCGATCTTGCTTCCCTCTACGAGGGTTACATACGCCTTCTTGAAACCAGCTCTCTTTCCAAGTCCTTTGGCAGTGCGCTTCGTCTTGCCGATGAAACGACAAGTCCTGACGCCCTCTACCTTAACAGAGAAGACCCTCTCAATAGCTCCGCGAATCTCCTCCTTGGAGGCACGCGGATCTACCTTGAACGAAACCGTTCTTCCTGGAACGCCAACAGAGGCGCTCTTCTCAGTGATAACAGGGGAGAGCAAGATACCGTAGTCGCTTACCTTTGCCTGCGCAGTAGCCACCTTCTTCTTAGCCATACGTCCTTCCTACCGATACTACTCAGCCACCTGTCCTACTCGAGCCTCAAGCTCGGCAAGCGCGGCGCTCACACAAACCACTTTCTTGGAGTTGATGAGGTCGTACACGTTTACTCCAGCAACTGGAACAACCGTGACACGGGGAATGTTCCGGAAGCTGAGAACGAACTTGGTTCGCTCTTCAGTTGCCTCGTTCGGAACGATAACCATGACCTTCTCACCAGCCACTCCGAGCTTCTTAAGCAAAGCAGATGCGTCCTTGGTCTTTCCAGTTACGCCACTCATGCCCTCGACGACCATGACGCTCTCCTGTCCAACCTTCACAGTGAAGGCGGACGTAAGAGCTCCCTTTCTCATCTTCTTGGAAAGGCGGAACTCGTAGGAGCGTGGAGTTGGACCGTGAACAACGGCTCCACCTACCATCAACGGCGAAACTGAAGATCCAGCTCGTGCGTTTCCTGTTCCCTTCTGCTTGAAGGGCTTCTTGGCACCGCCCTTGATCTCGCTGCGCGTGAGAACATCGTGCGTTCCAGCACGACGCTTAGCGCGTTGCCAACGGATAGCGTTGTAGACGAGCTCGGACTTAACCACCGACGCGACAAGATTCGAAGGGAGCTTAACAGAGCCCTTCTCCTTGCCGGATGCGTCGTACAACTTTGTGCTTAGTACTTCTGAAGTCATAGTTTACCTCCGCGCCTCTTATCCTTGCTTCATAGCCTTGCGGATCACTACGAGGCTACCGCGAGCGCCTGGGATACCACCCTTAACGAGAAGGATGTTCTCCTCTGCACGAACGCCAACCACTTCGAGGTTCTGAACGGTAACGTTCTCACCACCCATGCGACCTGGCATTCGCTGATTCTTGAAGATTCGTCCTGGGAACTTACGGCAACCAACTGCTCCGACGTGACGTCGAACCTCGTGGGTTCCGCGAGTCATCGGCTGACCTTTCATGTGGTGGCGACGAACGACACCCTGGAAGCCGCGACCGATTGAAACGCCCGACACATCGACGACCTCACCATCCTTGAAGACGTCGCCGACCTTGATCTCCTTGCCCACCTCACCCCATCCGAGTGTCTGCACATCGCAGCGCACTTCCTTGATGTGGTAGAAGGAGCCTTGAGCGGCCTTCTTAAATTGTCCGGCATCCGCCTTAGTGCAGCGTTGAGCTTTCTTGGGCTCGAATCCGAACTGCACAGCGTTGTAACCGTGACTCTCCTGTCCTCGAACATCGAGAACATAACATGGCCCGGCCTGAATGATGGTAACTGGGATGCTTGCGCCCTCTGGCGTAAACACCTGAGTCATTCCCAACTTCTTGCCTAAAAGCCCTTCTGGGTAGTGTTTTGAAGTACTCATGAAGAGGTTCCTCGATAAAAACTGCCTATCGCCTACTGAAGTTTGATCTCAACGTCGATTCCGGTTGAGAGCTCAAGCTTACCCAACTCATCGATAGTCTGCTGAGTCGGCTCTAAAATGTCCAAGAGCCGCTTGTGAGTTCGAATCTCAAATTGCTCGCGAGACTTCTTGTCGATGAAGGGTGAACGGTTGACCGTAAACTTCTCAATCCGAGTTGGAAGAGGAATCGGGCCCGCTACACGGCCGCCAGTGCGGCGCACGGTCTGAACGATCTCTCCCACAGCTGAATCTAACAGCTTGTGGTCGTATCCCTTAAGTCGAATTCTAATTAACTGCCCGCCAATCATGGCTCTTTCCTTATTCTTTCAAGTTTAGCAACTTTTTCTAACTCAAAACCTGTCAGCAACCTTTCGCATGACAGCAGCAGGGCCCTGTGGGCCCTGCTGCCCTGTCATTTCACCGAGTACTACTACTCAGTGATCTCGGTAACGACACCGGAACC
>JALRCK010000146.1 GCA_023262305.1 Deltaproteobacteria bacterium | reverse complement strand
CAGAGAGCCGAGTGTCGGTTGACTCAAGGGTAGTCGCTCTGATGAGAGCCGTAACTCGCGTCGCGGCGTCCGAATATGGACCTCCAGCATGAAGGCGAGCCTGTGTTTCAACCGTAAGCTTGTCTCCTGCGTGGAAGAGCTTGCCGTGGAGCTCCGTGGTAACTTTGAAGGAGGCTGGGGTGAAATCACTCACGAGAACGCGAAGTGGCTCCCACCTCTCCCGGGTGAACGAAGCGCTGAGGGAGAAGGTGTACCATCCAACTGGGGCGTCTGGTCGAGTGGTGAAGTTCCCCGCGTATCCACCGAATTCAGAGAGTGTAATCTGGGGTGCCTTGAAAACAACCTTACCCGTTGGGTCGGTCACCTCTAAGGTATAGGAGGATTCGGGCGCTGAGGTAAGGGAGGTGTTGTTTTGATCTCGCACCCACAATGAGAACTGGATCGTATCACCAGCTCTATATAATCCCTGCGCGGTTGTGCCCCAGGCATGAATATGGCCGAACTCTCGATTAGACGATGAGTAGTACTGACCGGAGTACGCCCGAAATTCCCAGACGAGAGGCACGAACGCGATCTCCCCATCTTTCTCTATCGTCACGAAGAGATGCGGCACTTCGTAATCCCACTCCGCGTCATACTGGAGTTTAGGATCGAGTGTGTTTGTGCCTGGAAGGTGAGCGACTCCTGTTGTGTCAGTCTGGGCGCTCGCAAGCTGCTGAGGATTGGTGCTCAGCTTGTTCATCGTATTGATGCCGATCGAGACCTTGGCGTCCGCTATCGGTTGCCCGGTCGCAAATGAGGTGACCCAAACAGCTGAGTTGAAGTGTCCGAGTTTCACATGAACAGCATACGGAGTGACCTGCGAGAAGAACCATTTCGAATCCTCCGCGGTCTTAGGGGTGGTTGTAAGAGTTCCCTGAACAACTCCCGAGCGCCCCCCGAGCATCTCTCGCACATCGAGCGGATACGCGTACGCTATGTCCTCCGCCTTGTAGGGCGTGAGAACCTTTGAGAGGCCGGATTGATTCGTAGATGATGTTACCGCTTGGTAGGAGAGCTTTACCGATGAGATGTTATTGACGATGAGCGGCAGCTTCGAGTCTACCTCCTTCTCCAGGACAGAGATCTGATTATCGAGCACATATCGCGGCAAGCGGTGATCAGTCGCAAAGGTCACCACAAAGTCGTTTGAGAGAGTCCTGCCGAATTCGTCTCGCAGAGAGGCCCCCGTTCCCTTAACCTCGTATGTTGTGTTCGCTTTGAGTCCGTAGGGAAGGCTCAACCCATACGTCTGTCCCTTTCGATGGGGTGATTGAAGCTGCGAGTAGGCGTACACATCTTCCCAGGGATCGATATCTTTCTTGCCTCCCGCCGGGTCGGGCGCGATTGCCAGCGAGTCCTTGGCATGAGCTTTGAGCACGGGAGATGAGAAGAGGAGTTGTATCGAATTCAGGGGATTGCACTTTGATATCTTTCGGTTCGACTCTTTGGCTGAAGGTTGACCGAGGATCTCAACCGAATTGCCCTGAGCGTCGTAACATGACACCCCCACAAACTTGAAAGCTGGAAAGGTTTGGAAGGAGACAACCGTATCGTCCTTGAGGCTCGGTTCCAGTCCCACTGTTGAGGTGAGACCGGCTAAAGACTTGAGGGAGAACGCCGCATCGAGTGGTAGATCTTCTTTTGGGGTGAGGATCCAGCGGAGTTCATCGATCGCAGGTGGTGTCGACGGCGTGTCGCTTGAATCTTGGAAAATGTCGACAGGCGCAGGTTCGAGCAGGAATGGGTAGGTAGTATTATTGGTATCAGCCAGGGTGAGGTGTTTCGAGAGAATCTCCGGAGCGATCTTTTGATTTGTCGACACTACGAGCACCGGGCGCCCAGGAGAGCTCCATGTTTTAAACCACGCTCCTGACACCGAGGGGCGCTGAGTCACAAAAGATGCTGAAAGGTCCTCACGAAGGACCGCACCAACAGTGGAGTCAAAGGTCTTGGGAATTGAGATGGTGTAACGCGTGGCCTCTTTCGGGAGGTCTTTTTCCGCGAGGTTGCAGGACAGGGCCGACGTGTTGAGCCACCGCCATTCGCACGGCAGTTGAGGGGTAATCGTGATGGCGATCTCGCTTGCACCGCGCTCCATGCGACCGAGGGCAACGACCGGGTTACTGAACTGAAAAACGATCTGTCCCGGGGGCTCAACGTTGTCACCCTGCGGAGTCACGCCGATGAGGGTAGTAGGGGGATGTTGTGGCTCCGCCGCACACCACGGTGAGAGAAGTAAAAACCATATCAGGAGGGTAGCGGCTACCACGTTAGTTGAGACTATCGAACGCATGTCGGCTCCGAATGTGCTTTAGCGAGGCAAGACACTACCAGAGTTAAAGGTGAATGTATGCCGGATTACGACGTGTGAAGGGGTGAATTAATCACCCTAAAGCGTGGATTCTTTTGGCGCTTAGTATTTAGCAGCGGATGTTCCCGCGCCACCAGGAGATGTCGGTGTTTTGAAAGGTGGAGGGATGCTCTGAAATCAAAGGGTATCTATCCCGAAGTAGATCGGGATTATTTCCGTTGAGAACGAGATCGGGGAGAGCTTCGGGGTTAAGTCTGTTGATAAATTTCGAGAACAACCTATCGCTAAAGGGATAGTAGAGGTAGAGAACCGTAGCCGACGAGAGATCCGCCACGAATGCGTCCTCATTGATGATTGACATGTTTGGGAGACAGAAATGCTCTTTCAGTTTTCGCGCTTTTTCGGCCAGATCCTGCTGGTACTCAAGGCAGACGACCTTCGCTTCGGGATTAAGAAGCGCAAAGATTGTTGAAGTTGTCCCATTTCCGCCACCAACATCGACGAGGGTGTCGGTGTTTTTGAGGAGCAGCGTATTCGATAATTCGAGGGTGATCGAGGGTGGGGTGCGGTAATAGCTGACAGACTCCTCGTCCAATTGGGTAGTTGCCTCTCCGATAGGTCGCTGGAAGGGCATGAGCCTATCAATAAAGGTCGATGCGGCTCCTCGAGGATTGTTGGTTGCCAAGCACCCCTCCAGGATCTCCCTAAACCCATGGAGCTTTCCCGCTCGAATATCCTCAGTCAGGCTAGCCATCGCCGATTCAATGCTCGCGTTCGGCATCTGAAGCCCCGCCTCAAGCCGTTGCTGGCGTTCGGCTCGAAGGTTGGCCAGCAGGGCTTGTGGTGGGGGGAGTTGGTCCATACCTTTCTATTATGGCTCTTTGCAGGAGTCTCGTAGCCAGATTTGTAGTTGCCCTGTACCAGCGTGAGGAATTGTTTTTTGTTGTTATATCATGATGTTAAGTAGTTGGGGTGTCCCAGGGTCGGTTGGGTGTAATGGCTTGGGGCTGCGAAGATCGCGCAATTTGGGGTGCTAGTAGAAGCAGTTTTCGAAGGTGTGCGGAATAGGAACAAAAGGTTCATTTCGGACCTTTTTGGTTTTACTGCGAGGTTTACATGGCATCGATTTCTCTCAATGCGATCTTCCCGTCATCGACTATCTTTAGCGCATCTGCTCGACATGTTGGTAATGCCGTCCGACAGGAAATCTCAACAACATCCTCATCTGAGGATGCAGCGATCGTTCAAATCTCTCGACATCTCTCTAGTGAACCAGTAGCGACTGACACCGCGGCTCCTGTTCATAATTCCGAGCTTGCAAGTGCGCTCACCGAGGTGTTGTCCGCCGCTGCAGAGATAGTTCAACAGCTCGAAAACGTTCTCTTGGCTGCTGAACAGGCAACACCTCCGAGCACACCTCTGAGCTCTGAGCCGAAAGCTACCAGCGGTGACACCACTAGCAATCTTGGCAGCTTCATGAGGGCTCTGCATCTCCAAGCTGCTCAGCAGACAGCAGGTGGATTCTTTGCAGAGATCGTGAAGAGTGCTTCTCATGCGCCGAATTCGACCGGAGTGTCGCTTATGGAGATGGTGGGCTCTCTTAAAGTTGACACTGCTCAACCAACTCCACCGGTGGAGATTGCGGAAGCAGATGCTCTCTCATTTTCGACCAAGGTGCTGGAGATGCCTCCTGCCGATTCCCGATTAAGTGAGGCACCTCTTTCTCTCTCGTCCTCACTTGCCAAGATTGCGACTTACGAATCCTCTGGCTATGAAGGATCCCGTAACGCTCTCGACTTCAAGGTTGCGGCGTAGAGCGATTCAATCCGCATACCTTGGAGATGGTAAACCGATTGCGGTTGAACACGCGGTAGGTCTGCCAGGTAAGCCATCGTAGTCCCGGCAGGGAGAGAAGAGCGCCGAGGGGCTTGACCCATGGCATCCTTCGAATCGCATAGATGTAAGCGTCAGCGCCGCTCAGGACCTTTCCGTCGCTCAGCGCAAGCCGGAGGTCATGCAGGAGTTCGTCTTGAACAAGGGGAATAGAGCGCGAAACCCAGGGCTCTTGGAGAGGCGATATGGCCAATCCCGCAGCGCTGAGCGCGCGCTCAAGGCGGGGAACCCACCACGAACAAAAACCGCACGAGCCGTCGTAGAGCACATAGCCATGCACGTTTGTCCTTGGAAACGCGCTCGCATCGCACCTTGGATGGAATCGATTGTAGGCAAAGACCGATACTGAAGAGCCGCGCGCAACGAACGCGGAATGGGGACGAGCTTCAAGAAAGGGCTTGAAGCTCGGTGGGTACAAAGTAGTGATGTTTCCTACGATCGAGGTCTGCACAGTTTTCCAGTATGACCAAGGCTCATGTGCGACGCGGTATTCCGAGGTGCTTCCGTCAGGGCGCCGCGTGTATCCCCAGTAGTGCTCAAGGATGAACTCCTCGACCGAATTGGGCACAAGTGCTTCAAGCTCCCCAGTGGTTTTCGCAGAGATGGTAACGTCGTGCCCCCCTATTGTTGTACCATACGTAAGTGCTCCACCGCTGTGCTCTGAAAAGCATCCGAAGTCGTGCCTCATCGGGCGAGCCTCATATGGCTCGTTGTAGAGGAATCGCGCGGTTCCAGCCACCAGAGCAGAGGGAACGACCTCTTTAACGAAAACAACGCCCCGTCGCACTTCGTCGCCAACCGTGCGCCGCACGTAGAATCGCAGATTGAGCTCCTCAAAGTTGTGAGCAGGATAGGTCGGTATTACACCGAACAGCTTGGTTTCCTCGAAACGGAAAGCGATGACGCTCATGAGAGCCTGATTTTCGAAGTAATCGAGCTCGGTGCCGGAGGGGAGAAACGGGGTAAGCACACCAGGGTCAACGGAGTAGTTCAGGACCACTAGGTTGCGCCATCGAGCTGTCAGGAAGGGGAGTTTCACCCTCAAAGTATACTGCAGGTCTGGGTAGTGGAGTAGCAGAGTAGCGCTGGCTGGGTACTTCCCCGCGATTTTTTCGATAACCCGTAGCTTAGATTACACCGTTCCACAAAAATATTTGGAAAAACTCAAAGGCTGAAGTCAGATGGTTTAGCCAGTGTTTTTAGGTGGTTGGCGAGTTTAAATTTCTTGTACTAGGAACCTCGTTTGCAACTATTCAGGTGGTGCCAACTGACCCCGTTCCCCATACTCCTCGTTACCCTCTGGATCGGCTGAAAGTTTTGGTCGGTGCTCAGATAGGGGGGTGGTAAGGGTTAAAAAGCTTTCAGAAGGTAGTGAAGGTTTGTATGGCTTAAACCCCGAAAAGTGTGTTGAATAAGCAGTAATCACACCTTCGAGGACCCTTTCACCGTAATGATGCAGTAGCGGTTGGAAATACAATGGCAGCAGTTCTCAAACTAGTTCAAGCGCCCCAATTCAACGAGCAGGTCGATGTAGACCCTGCAGGTTATTCCCGGGAGGGACACTCTCTTCAGTCTGCGTTCTCATACGCGCACCTCTGGCAGTCGTCAGTAGCTCGGTACGTGATTGATCGATTCTCTAACAAAGAGGACACCGTCCTTGATGTCTCATGTGGCACAGGCGCAACCGGTGTGGAGTCAGCTCTCCTCGGAAGGCACTTTATCGGGTGCTCCCAAGATCCATCCCTGGTCAAGCTCGCGCGAGCGC
>JALRCK010000145.1:2458-6129 GCA_023262305.1 Deltaproteobacteria bacterium | reverse complement strand
AGGACTCATCCACGTTTCTGAGATGTCATGGACGAAGAAGGTTCGCCATCCATCGAAGATCGTTACTGAGGGTGAGACCGTTGAGGCTGTTATTCTCGGATTCGACTCCGAGCAACAGCGCATCAGCCTTGGCCTCAAACAGCTCCTCCCAAATCCATGGGATCAGCTCCGAAGCCTTCACCCTGTTGGCTCACGTGTTAAGGGCAAGGTTCGCTCTATCACTGAGTTCGGTATCTTCGTTGGTATCGAGGATGGGATCGACGGACTCGTTCATATCTCCGACTTCTCTTGGACGAAGCGCATCAAGGATCCGAAGGAGATCCAAGAGCTCTTCAAGAAGGGAGATGAGGTCGAAGCAGTTGTTCTCGACATCGACACAGCTAATGAGCGCTTGAGCCTCGGCATTAAGCAGCTCTCTGAGGATCCATGGGATACCATCGCTCAGCGTCACCCAGTTGGAACAAAGGTCAAGGGACCTGTTACAGCAGTGACCGAGTTCGGAGTATTCGTTGAGATCGAGAACGGAGTTGAGGGCCTCATCCACAACTCGCAACTTGGTGTTGAGAAGGGAACTGATGTTGCCGCTCTCTATCCAGTTGGAACTCAGATGGAAGCTGAGGTTACCAATGTCGATACTCAAGAGCGCCGCATCAGCTTGAGCTCACGAAGCCTCAAGGAGCGCGGTGGACGCAAGGAGTCCTACGACCAGTACATGGCCGATCAGGAAGCTCCACGCGTTACCTTCGGAGACCTTATCCGAGAGCAGATGAAGACCGACAAGGAGTAGTCTGCAGCAAGTCCCTAGACGGGATAGGAAGAGGGATCGGGTGTAAGCCCGGTCCCTTTTTTTATGTCCACCGAAAGCGGCGTACTCGAAGCAGAGCGTGAGCGAAACTGGTCTCATCTGTCGCGAATGCAGCGTGTGTGAGCACACCGACCTGCGAGCCCTTTCAACCAATGGGGCGATCTTGCTACCGTCTCACCGTTGTATGTTTAACGCGGTAAAAAAACACGAAGGGCAGCCTCTTGATTCTCGACCGCACGCGCTGCCCACCTCCAGACTTTTCTCGGAACTGCTCGACATCAATCACGATGCGTGGCGTGTGTTCAAAAACGGCAATCAATGGACGTTTTACAGGGAGATAGGGGAGCAACCGGGATTGTATCCATCAGCGTCGATCGTTCTCACGACTGAGGTCGGAAAACCCCAGACCCTTGACCTCTACACGAGAAGGGGTCGTCGGTCACTCATGACCTCCTACGGCGATGAAGTTCCGAGGGCTGCTCAAGAGCTTATCGATAGGGAGCGGATCATCTCTCTCTACTCAAAGTTGGCGTATCACCTGGACCCCTCAAGCTGGGATCACAACTTGAGCTTCGCGGGCGTTGATGTCACGGAGCGACGGGTTGCGTTGCGAAGCGATGCGCCGGTATACGGGCGCATCGTCGGCGATATAAAGGCTCGCCTTGTGGGGGGGGCTCGAGGGACGTGGAAGACCCTGCCACACTCGGGAGTCCCGGGCATAAAGGTTTCGGAATATGAGGGAGGACCACCACTTGTTGAATACGACCTTACCTACCCTCGACCCCTAGCTGGGAAGTTCTTTTCCACCCGTCTCAGACAAGGATTGCATTACATCACCTGTCAGATGGTCTCCATGGTGGTAGACCACAATCGAGGTGTGGAACGCCGCGAAAAGCGATCGGACTGCGACGAGTGGGATTAGTGGCTGGCTGGAGTAGGGGTACTACGCTGCAAAAAAATTCTTCTCAAAGTTCCGGCACCAAGACAACGGTCGACCTCAACGTACGAGTTGTAGAGCATCAGGGAAACAAAAAGCCAGATTACGTTGGCAGCGACGTGATCTATGGAAAGGCTGCGAGCGAGGGTTTCAAGCGATACAACGGGATTCTCCTCCTCAAAGAGACCCGTGACAACATGCTCGCTGCATAGAAAAAGCGCGCAAAATACAGCATAGACAAAACTTCGCCACAGCACGGTCACAATCACAGCATATCTCTGAAACAGGTCGAGGACTGGGGTTTTGTTTGCAACAAGGACTGCTTTTCCTCCGATGAGGGCCCCGACAGCCGCATAGATCGTGTGGGTTGGGGTGATACTGTAGGATTCAAGGAGCAGGGCGTTCGAGAACGAGACGAGTTCGAACATACAAAAGAGAAAGATAACCGGGCGAACAACCTCTCGAAGGTCGTTGGCAATTGCGGAGAGAAAACGATTCATGAGACCACCTTCCGATAATTGACCGGAGGCTACCATACCACAGGGTGCTCAAAGAAGGTCCGCCGTTGCGCAGACATCGTATGCAGGCCGGGTGATTCCGGAGGATTAGTGGGCGTTAGCGGCTCTTTGTGCGGCTGGGCAGATCTTTTCAAGCTCACGCACCAGGTCTTGGGGGGCAAAGGGTTTGCTTAAAAATGCGGTGAGGTTTGCTCCCTGAGCCGAAGCGACCTCTTGAGGGGTGGCATGACCAGACATCAAGATAAATGGAACATCAACGCCCTTGAACCGCAGAGCGAAGAGAAGCTCAATCCCAGTCATATCTGGCATTCGTAGGTCGCTGACTATGGCGTCGGGCATTCCCCCCGCTTCGATATGCTCAAGAACCATCCGTGGAGAGGAGAGGGTGGTGACCTCACATTTCAGGCTTGCGAGGATGAGGGAGAGGGCTCGGAGGATACCGGGCTCATCGTCAACGATTACGAGCTTAATACCTTCAAGGGTTTGTGCCATTGTCGCCGAACCTCCATGCACCTGGGGCTAGTCCTCTTCTCTATCTGATGCCGCAGACTGCAGATCTACTCGCACCGGTGTTGAAAAAACTTGGGAACCGTCCGTAATGAATAGAAATTTCGTTTTACAAAAGGGTGTTTTAAAGCTATTTACGCGCCGATATTCGCATGGTTTGATTCGGTTCCTATGACCTACCCACACAATAAGGCTGACCTTCCACCGATGATGCAACGCTACCTCGAGTACAAGGAGCGTTATCCTGATGCTCTCTTGTTCTTCCAGGTAGGGGACTTCTACGAGCTCTTCTTTGACGACGCAGTAACGGTTGCAAAGACCCTAAACCTCACCCTGACCTCTCGAGACAAGAACGCCCCAAACCCGATCCCTATGTGTGGCGTTCCGCTGAGCGTACTCGATGGCTACATCGACCGACTCCTTCCAGCTGGACACTCGGTAGCCGTAGTTACTCAGACGGGCTCAGGCTCTGGTGTCGACCGAGCACTCGAACGTTTCGTCACTCCGGCCATGCGACTCTTCACGAGCGTTGCAACCGATCCAACTGAGAGCGTTTTAGCAGCCGTCGCGCTTGATCCAGATGGGCGCGCCGGAGCGGTTGCATGTACCGACCCTCAAACCGGAATCGTTCGGGTAAAGGACTCGATTGAAGTCACAGTGCTTGGGAAGGAGCTTGCGAACCTCTCTGCTCGGGAGGTTGTGTTGCCACGAACCTCCTTTGGCGACAAGGTTGACAGGCGCACATCGTGGGTTCGTTCCATCGAAAACGTTACGAGCTCCAATGCGATGAAATTTCGTCCCGATGCTGCCAACGCGACTGAATTAGCAGTTCCCATGTCCGATGGGGCCCGCGCTGAGTTTCATGCGCTCTCGCCCACAGCGAAGCGAGCTGTGCGCCTCCTCC
>JALRCK010000145.1:0-2448 GCA_023262305.1 Deltaproteobacteria bacterium | reverse complement strand
ATGAGGTTTCGCTTGGTAATGCCATTCCGATTCGTGAAGTGGCACCTCTGCGCGGTACAGGTATCGTCATCATCGACGCCGCAACCCGCAGAAACCTTGAATTGGTGCAAAATACCAAAGACGGAAGCTCTGTCGGCACCGTCTTTGGTCTCTTGAACACTACGTCCACACCCGGAGGGGCGCGCCTTCTCCGATCGTGGATTTTAGCGCCGCTCGACTCTAAGGGAGAGATTGTTGCCCGACAGGAGAGCGTTGCGGAGCTGATACCAAATGCGGACAGCATCTCCCGAACACTGAACGGTCTCTCAGACCTAGAGCGGTTAGCTGCACGACTTGAGCTCAAGGTTGCCACTCCCAAAGATATCGGCGCAATTCGGGACACCCTTGAGCGAGTGCCGAGTATGCGCGATACACTGAAGAGCTGCGCCTCCTCGCTCCTCTCGTCGCTCTCAACCGAACTTGCATTGCCACAGGGGATCCTGGAGGAGTTGAAGGCCGCTCTCGTTGATTCTCCTCCCCACCACACCACAGAGGGTGGAATCTTTCGCGATGGATTCGACTCTGAGCTCGATTCTATTCGAGCGACCCGCTCTCAAGCCGACGAGTGGCGTGCAGCATTCGAGACACGGGAGAGGGCAGCCACGGGAATTTCAAGCCTCAAGGTTAAGTCGAACAACATTATCGGATACTTTGTAGAGGTCCCAACCTCTCAGTCCTCGAAAGCTCCCCAACATTATATTCGACGGCAGAGCACTGCTAATGCAGATCGCTTCACCACACCTGAACTTAAACAGCATGAGGATGCTGTGGTGACAGCTGTCGATCGACAGGTTCGCCGCGAGCTGGCGCTCTTTGTTAACCTCAGGGATAAGCTCCTACCGATCGTGGGTGAACTGCGGCGGATCGCATCTGCTATGGCAACAGTTGATGTCTTAGCTGCCCTCGCAAGCGGCGCACAACGACACGCCTGGACTCGTCCAGAGATCCTCGAGGATTCGACCCTCTCGATAGTGAGGGGCAAACACCCGATTGTTGCAACATTGCTGGACGGAAAATTTATTCCCAACTCCGCCGATTTCAGCGAGAGCGGAGGCAGGTGCTTTATCGTGACCGGACCGAACATGGGAGGAAAGTCGACCTACCTTCGACAAACCGCCCTCATCGTTGTGCTCGCCCAGATCGGTTCGTATGTTCCAGCAGACCGAGCCTCGGTAGGCTTGGTTGACCGCATCTTTGCGCGCCTCGGCGCTTCGGACGATCTCCACGAGGGAGAGTCAACATTTATGGTGGAGATGCGGGAGGCCGCACACATCCTTACCCATGCATCATCGCGTTCACTTGTGCTGATCGATGAACTCGGAAGGGGCACTGCAACAACCGATGGTCAATCGCTCGCTCAGTCTATCCTTGAGCACCTAGCTCTCTCGCTTGATTGTCGAACCCTATTTGCCACTCACTATCACGAGATTACGGTTTTGGCGGACACCTCTCCTAAGATAAAGAACCTCTCGGTTGGTTCGGTTGAGGATGGGGATCGAGTCGTCTTCACTCACGAAATTCAGGAGGGACCGGCTCCTCGCTCCTACGGTATTGAGGTGGCTAAGCTCTCAGGGCTGCCATCCTTCGTGATTGAGAGGGCGACTGAGATCCTCTCTTACCTCGGAGAGGCTCAGAGCATACGCGTACCTGTGACAGTGCCGCTTCGCTCCCGACGTCAGAGGGAGATCGACGACCGTCAGGTCAGTCTCTTCGGGTCTCAAGCGGTCGTTGACCCAGTCGCGGAGGACGTAAAGGCTCGAGTACGGGACCTTGACGTCGACAGCCTCAGTGCTCGTGATGCTCTGCAATACCTCTACGGCCTGAAGGAATTAGTAAAAGGATAGCCGGTAGGGGATCGCTTCTGGGGTATTACTATTGATTGCGAGTCCGAAGGGGAGTGGGTAATCTGAGAGAGGCAACGGGACGACCACTACACATGCTTTTACCTCACCTGATCCTTACCATTCTGGTGGTGACCTTATCGATAGCTGTCGAGGGTCGCTGCGATTCGTTCCCATCTGGAGCGCACGCGCGGGGCGAATACCTCAGGATGCGCAACCTTGACCCTTCTGGAAATCTCCCGATTCATTCGACGAAGTGGATCGCCCTTGCAGATGAGATGAACGCAGTCTTCAAGAAGAACGGCTCAACCATGCCTCCCCGAGATCTCCTCTTTGCAGCTGACACACAAATGCGAGTGTATCGAACCCTTCTTAAAGGGGATTACCTAACACGTGCTCAAGCAATGACAGATGCTCTTCTCTCTCGTCTTACCGTGAGCGATTCAGACCTCTCCGAAGTTTTGATCCTCAGGGGAGATATCGCCGTGGCGCAGGGAAACCCCAACACCGACGCCGACGAATTCTACAAACGCGCTGAAAACGTTGGAGGCAGGTGGGCGAAGCAGGC
>JALRCK010000144.1 GCA_023262305.1 Deltaproteobacteria bacterium | reverse complement strand
CCGCATATCGCCACAGCCCACGAGTTCAAGACCAAGCCCACACAACACTCAATCAAAGAGATCACAGGATACGGAATCGTCCCAAGCATCATCATCTGCCGTTCGGAGCAGCCTCTTGATGAGAAGATAAAGAACAAGATAAGCCTCTTTTGTAACGTCAGCCCGAACTGCGTTATCAATGCACCCGATGTGAAAACCATTTATGAGCTTCCGCTGCACCTCAACAACGAGGGGCTGGATCAAAGGATCGTAGAGCTCCTCAATATGTGGACCGGAGCTCCGAAGCTTGAGCCCTGGACCAAGATCGCCGCATCGGTCACAGACAACTCCCGCAAGACCGTTACGATAGCGATGGTTGGTAAGTACGTTGACCTCACCGAGAGTTATAAGAGCTTGAGCGAGGCTCTTATCCACAGCGGGGTAGCCAATAACTGCAAAGTTAAGATCGTCTACGTTGACAGCGAAGGGCTTGAGACCACCGGGGTGGAAAAAGCGATTAAAGCAGCCAACAACGGTGAGATGGTCAGTGCAATCCTCATACCGGGAGGATTCGGCGTTCGAGGAAGCGAGGGCAAGATCGCCGCGGCGAAGTTCGCTCGAGAAAACAAGGTTCCCTTCTTTGGAATCTGCCTCGGTCTTCAAATCGCAACGATCGAATATGCGCGGCATGTCGCCGGACTGAAAGACGCCACAAGTGGGGAGTTCAACGCACAATCCTCGTGCGCCGTTATCGACATCATGGACAGCCAAAAGAGCGTTGAGAAAAAGGGTGGTTCGATGCGGCTCGGCGCATACCCGTGCGCTCTCAAAGCTGGTTCGAAAGCACGTGAGATCTACGGCAAGCCACAGATCAGCGAGCGGCACCGCCATCGCTTCGAGGTTAACAACTCCTTCCGGGAACAGCTTGAGAAGGCTGGGCTAACATTCTCGGGAACTTCCCCCGACAACTCGCTCGCCGAGATCATCGAGATTAAGGACCATCCGTGGTTTATTGGGGTTCAGTTCCATCCGGAATTCCTATCAACTCCAAAGAATCCACACCCTCTGTTTACGTCATTCGTTGCTGCCGCTCTCGCAACTAAGGAGAAATCTCCGGTTGTTGTAGAGAAAGGGGGAGAGAAGAAAGCCTCGTCTTCAAAACAATCAACCGGTGGAGTGCCGGCTGCAGCCCCAGCCGCTGAATCTGCAAGCTCACTCACAAGGAATTAGCCGTGACCGTAGAGATAACGCCCTCCGTAAAAGCTGGAAGGGGGGAAAACCTGCTTCTCATAGCGGGTCCCTGCCAGATCGAATCAAAGGATCACGCGTTGCGGATTGCGGAGTTTCTGTGTCGAGCGACGGAGAAGCTCCCTCTCTCCCTCGTGTACAAGTCATCCTTCGACAAGGCGAATCGCACGAGCGTAAAGAGCCAGCGAGGAGTCGGTATGGACGCGGGTCTTCGCATCCTCGACGATGTGCGCACACAGTTTGAGATCCCCATCCTCACCGACGTTCACTCCGAGGAGCAAGCTCGAGAGGTGGGAAAGGTGGTAGACGTTCTCCAGATTCCTGCATTCCTGTGCCGGCAGACTGACCTCCTCGTAGCAGCAGGCTCGACGGGCAAAGCGATTAACGTGAAGAAGGGTCAATTCCTCCACCCTGCTGACATGCAGTTTGTAGCAGAGAAGATTGCGAGCACCGGCAACAAGAAGGTCCTTCTGTGCGAGCGAGGGACGTGCTTTGGATATCGCGACCTCATCCTCGACCCAAGAAACCTCGTTATTATGCGAGAGACCGGCTATCCCGTCATATTCGATGCAACCCACAGCGTGCAGAGCATGGGGGGTGGCGCAGGCAGCTCCGGCGGATCGCGCCACTACGTTGAGGCTCTCGCTCGAGCGGCTGTTGCAACAGGAGTTGATGGAGTCTTTATTGAGTGCCACAACGACCCCGACAACGCACCCTCAGACGGACCTTGCATGCTTCCCCTTGATCGCGTTACCCCTCTTCTTGAGCGGCTTGTTCGGATCAAGGAAGCCGCCGCGTAAGGAAAAGCACCGTGCCGATCATCCTCACCCGCAAGAAAAGCATGATTCTCGGTCTTGGGCTGCTTGGAGCGTTCTTTGTAACGAGTGGTATTGTTATCTACGTGCACAATTCAGCGCGCATCCCGCCCTCCTCCTCATCGCTCACCCGCGAGTCTATTGAAGGAGCACAGGGACTCTCTCTTGCCCAGACCCCCGGCTCCGCAATCGGGTTCGTACTGAACGACTTTCATAGGAGCGCCGTCAAGGATGGCAAGATCGTATGGGAGATCTTTGGTAAAAGAGGGCGTTACGATGCTGGGAAAAATCACGCCGAGATCGAGGAACCTCGCCTTAATGTCAATCGAGAGAATGGTGAGACGATCACCCTCACCGCGAAACGGGGCGAGCTCATCCTCACAGGAACAGAGCTCCTCCGAGCGGAACTCTTTGACGACGTGGTTGTGATTCACAAAGGCGAAACGAGGATAACCACCGACCACGCCATTTACGTCAAAGAGACTGAAACAGTAGAGATGCCAAACTATGTTAAGGTCGAGAATCCCCTCTTCTCAATATTTGGCAAGCGACTCGATGGCAACGTAGTCGAGCAAGAGATTCGAATTACCAACGGTGTAAAGAGCACTTTTAAACCGAGGAAAAAGTAACGTATGAGATCTTGTGCAATCACCATCACCCTTGCAGCGCTGCTGTGGAGTGCTCCAGCATTTGCTCAAAGCGGAGCCGCATCAACAGCTCCAAGCATCCTCGACCCAAAAGCCTTTGACTCAAGTTTTGGCAAACTGCCCACTCATATCACCTCTGATGCACTCACCTTTAACGCCAAGGATCGCATCTTTGCATATCAAGGAAACGTCCAGGTCACCCAAGGCGACATGCGACTCACATCAAAGACCCTTGAGGGTACCTACAATGACAAGAACGAGCTTCAAAAGCTTGTGGCGAAAGGAGACGTGCTGATCACCAAGCAGGATATTCAGGCAACCGGTCAGATCGCATCATATGACGCAGTTGCTGCTATCGTTACTCTCACCGATAATCCACAGCTGCAGCAACAAGAGAGCATTCTGCGCGCTGACAGAATTAAGATCTTTCTGAATGAAAACAGGAGTCAGGCTGAAGGCGATGTGCGCGTAACCTTTGTTAATACGAAAGATGGCGCTCCTGGTCTCGCAGTCGCCGCCAACCCGGTGGCAACACCTGCGCCACAGCCAACGGTTGTCCCCACACCGAAACCTGCCACAACCCCTACACTTGCAACACCCACACCAACTCCCAAACCAAAAAAGCGAGTGACCCCTAAGCCGAAGGCCACAAAAAAGTAGCCGGGGAGGCAACGTGATATCTCGACCACGTCCTCTCGGATGTGGTTCATTTTGCCTGTGGTCGAATCGGCTCTATGACGCGCCAGTCTACACAGCTCGGCAAACGCCCATGCATGAATAGCCCAATCACTCCAACGTAGGTTGCTCCAGCCCTGTCCAGCTCAAGATACACTCGCCCTGCCCCCCTATCTACAATCGTGTCGCCTACCACATAGCGGCCTGGCGTCAGTGTGTTGATGGTCCCTCCAAAAAAGAGATCTGCGCTTCGGAATACTCGGAACTCGCACCCCCTTGCTATCGAGGGAAGCCCCTCACGAATATCAACACTCCCCTCCCCACACGCCAAAAGTATCGCCCCCTCCATCTCCGCTGACTGAAAGGAGTCAAGCGTCACAGCCGGGGCTGCGACCTCTCGGGCTATGAGGTTGTAGTGTCTAACTTCTCTGCCGAACAATCCGTTTTCGGTTTTCGAGCAGCTATGAGAGGTTTCAACTCCAGCGATGACTCGCCTCTCCGTTGGTGGAAGCATAGCTGGGCGACTTGGCATGCTCGCGCCATAAATAGGGTCTGAATTTCTGCTTACCGATACGACGTGTGCCTGATTCATGCGTCAAAGAGTAGCATGAAGGATGTGTGCCTCAAGGCACCTGGTCAAATAGGTTGAACCAATACGATTGGAAATTCTATTTCAAACTAAAAAAGGGAGATTGCCACTGCAAAAAAGTCCCTCATCCATCATCACCGAGCAGTAACAGATTTTCGCCACGACACCCACGCTCTTACCACGCGCCAGGCTCAATCGGTTACCACCGAATCAAATTGCCACCCCATGTAAATCCAGCGCCGAATGCCAAGGTCATGACCAGAGCCCCCTCCTTGAGTCGCCCCTCAGCCACTGCTTCAGACATACAGATCGGAATCGTCGCCGCCGTTGTGTTTCCGTACTTGTGAATATTGTTGAAAACCTTCTCGGGAGGGAGCCCGAGCTGCGCGCGCACCATCTCATTGATTCGGAGGTTTGCCTGGTGAGGAATGATGAGGTCGATCTCTTCAGCCGTAATCTTGTTGCGTTGCATCAGAGATCCGGCGGTTTCAAGTAGTCGAGTCACGGCATTTTTGAAAACGAGTTTACCGTCCATCGAGGGATGAACTCTCGATTGCTGCACATCATCTGCTGAGATAAACCCAGGGGTAGCCGTTCCAGGAAGTTTCATACAAAGCACCTCTGCGCCACTTCCATCACTCCCCAACACAGAGTCGATAACTCCCTGCTCGCCCCCCTCTACCGCCTCAATCGTCAGCGCTCCTGCGCCATCACCGAAGAGCACCGCCATATCACGACCCCGCGTGGTGAGATCAAGCACAGGTGACTGCACTTCAGCGCAGACAAGGAGGATCTTTTTTGCTTGGCGGCTCTTCACATACCCATCAACGACGGAGAGTCCGTAGACGAGCCCGCTACACTGAGCCCGAATATCGAGGGCCGGAACAGTTCGACATCCAAGCTTTTGTTGGAGCATTACTCCAACTCCCGGGAAATAGAAGTCGGGAGAGAGAGTTGCAACAACGATAAGGTCGAGGTCCTGTGCTTTCCATCCAGCTCTCTCTAGGGCGATTCGAGCGGCGTGCTCTCCAAGTTCTGATGTTCCACTACACGTCGTATCAACGAAGCGGCGCTCCTTGATACCGGTGCGCTCTGTAATCCAGGAATCACTCGTCTCCATCAGCTTCGAGAGATCCTCATTGGTAACTCGACGTTCTGGAACGTAGTGAGAGACAGAGCGAATGCGACTTTGTAGTTCCATGCGTTTACCTGTACAGAAGATACACTTAATCTCTTGTAGTCTAGTAGAAATGGGGCAAACCCACCAACCTCAACATTTTTCCCGAGCCTCGCGCCCTCCGGACGTGCTATCTTCGTAGAATCCATGGATATTAAAGTTCAGAAATTCAGGGTTGCCCTCTATGGGGTCCTCGTCGAGAACCGGAGAGTTCTCCTCGCCACCACCCGAGTTCCATCCGGGCTCATCACGAACTTTCCAGGTGGTGGGCTTGAGCTTGGGGAAGCACCTCTTGAGGCTGTACCAAGAGAATTTCGGGAGGAGACGGGTCTTGAGGTTGCAGTTAAAGAACTCCTCTTCTGCTCCCAGAAATTCCAGCAGAACCCCGAATACCCCACAGAACAACTCATGCACATCTACTACCGAGTAGAGAGAACTGGAGGGGCGCTGATCGATGGCAACAACGATGATGTTGCAGGAGTCTCGTGGGCAACCATAGAAGAGTTACCAAGCAAACGAATCCTCGCACCTGATATCGAATTCATACACCACCCCTCTTTTCGAGAGCTTTTTTCCTAGGCGCCTCATGAAGCTGTCAGATTTTTTGGCGAGGTGTGAGTCATCTTCCGAACCAGCGGGGCTCTCTCCTCACCTCAAGGCGCTCTGGTTCGACCGTCATGGGGATTGGGATAGCGCCCATGAGGAGATTCAGGACAATACCGACAAACTCAGTGCGGCTATCCATGCATACCTCCATCGCAAAGAGGGAGATATCTCTAATGCCCGTTATTGGTACGCCACAGCGGAACGTCAGGTTTATAAAGGATCGCTCGAAGATGAATGGAATGCGCTCGCTGAGGAGTCCGCCGCACTCGCTGAGATTTCATTCAGGTAGTTGAATATTCCGGTCCGAGGGTGCTCGGGACCTCCATGCGATGACCTCGAACGCCGCTACGAAAGCCCCAACTCCTTTTTCATCACTCTTCGCGAAATTCCCACTAACCACGATCGGGG
>JALRCK010000143.1:4771-6182 GCA_023262305.1 Deltaproteobacteria bacterium | reverse complement strand
ATTCGGGTCGACCTTCACCGAGGTAACGAAAAGGTATTCGCAGCTAGTCTCAAGGGAACGGGAAGACCTTTCAATCGAGCTCAACTTATCAATACCCTTATAAAATTCCCTGTTACGCTGCTTCTCACCATGCCTCGAATCCACCTCCAGGCAGTGAAGTTGTACTTTAAAGCTAGGGTGCAGGTGTATATTCGACCACGACCCTCGAGCGCCTATACTATTCGCTCAAGACAGAATATCATCCACCGCGCTCGTTTGGCCCTCCTTGCCGTGCTGCGAAAGGCTCGTCACGAGGGATAGTAAACCGTTCTCACATCCCGGAAGGAGAAGTACATGCAGCTCGCGGAGAAGCTCACCCCATCAAATTCTGATCAGGAGCACACCCTCACCGTATCCAACCGAGCTTTTGAGTTCGCCAAACGGGGCGGACTCTACGATCTTGGGGAGTCTTTTATTCGCGGCGAGTGGGAAACAAACAATCTCCCGGAGTTGATGTACCGCCTCGTGACCGAAGATGAACAGCTGGGGATCGCATTTAAAAAGTTTGATGGACGACTTTTATTGTCCCTCGTGAAGGATCGTATCTTCAACCTCCAATCTGGGAAACGAGCATTTGAGGTAGGAGAGAAACACTACGACCTCGGCAATGACCTCTTTTCAAGAATGCTCGACAAGAGCTCCATGAGTTACACCTGCGGCTACTGGCGAAACGCGCGTAATCTCGACGAGGCGCAGGTACATAAGATCGACCTCCTGTGCAAAAAATTAAAGTTACAGTCTGGGATGCGTGTCCTCGATATCGGATGCGGATGGGCAAACTTCGCCTACCACGCTGCCAAGCATTATGGCGTATCCGTCGTGGGACTCACCGTTTCAAAAGAGCAAGCAGCGTTTGCACGGGAGCGTTGTCAGGGATTACCAGTCGAGATACTGATTCAGGACTACCAAACCTATTCCGGAAGCTTCGATCGAGTAGTATCGATAGAGATGATTGAGGCAGTGGGGCGCAAAAACATCCCCGCTTTCTTCTCAATGGTCGAGCGATGTCTCGTCGAAAAAGGGCTCTTCGCCTTACAGGTGATATCGGCTGAGACCTTTTCGCTCCGTTCAAATGCTGCGCTTGACCAGTACATCATGTGGTTGCAGCGCCGAATCTTTCCGAATGGGTGGATACCTTCATTTCCCTCAGTGATTGACCCGGCTCGGGGCAATCTCGTCGTAGAGGACCTTCACAATTTCTCTGCTGATTACGCGAGGACCCTCAAGGCGTGGGCAGAAAATTTCGAGCATGCGTGGCCCTCCCTTGCGGAGACCTACGGGGAGCCGTTCCGTCGCATGTGGCTCTACTACTTGAACGGTTGTGAGGCTCTCTTCACCGCCCGAATGGTTCAGCTGTACCAGATCGTATACT
>JALRCK010000143.1:0-4761 GCA_023262305.1 Deltaproteobacteria bacterium | reverse complement strand
ACGGGTGGAATCCCTGGGGGGTATACCGCCGTCCGGTAGCATGTAGTGCCTGAGATGGTGGTAGGACTTCGGTATGCTCCCGGGGGGGGGGCCATGCGGAGCCCTTCCTGACCAGAAACAGACGGGGATTTGCGAGTTCCTCATTATTGCCCGCTTGTGTACGGAAAGATTCTCATTTGTATAGGGATTTCGGGTTGTTGCCGTGCCTAAGCTGTGATGTTTCTCTGCATTTTCCTGATCTTCCAAAAACTTTTTCTTGAGGACCCCCTTTTCCCAGGCGTACCCTGAAGGTAGGTACCCTTGTTACAAGGGTGCAAAAAACTCCCTTCGGGTAGCCTGCCATGAAACCTGTTCTGCGCTCCCTCACCAGTCGAGACCTATCGGATTGGTCTTCGCTCGCATCTCATCCCAAGGATTGCCATGTTTCCGTTGAAGCCGAGATCGGCGCGGAGGACTCCTGTGAAACCGAGGTCGTAACTTTTGAGGTTGCCACCCCGGAATTTCTAGAGGTCACGGGTCAAATGCCATCGAACAAATTCATCATTCTTAACGACATCGACTGGGATGATGTGCGCAGAGAGATATCACATCGGTGCGCCTCTGCTGAGGCTCCCACCTGGGACGAGTGTATGCGCCGGATTGGGGGAACGTGGGAGATGCACTGGGAGCGAGAGTAGGGTGACTCTCTCGATAGCTCCCTGAGGGAAGCGAGGCGCCTACCGCTGAACGTAGCACATGAACGAGCACGTGCTCGTAAACGTGAACATACCCGAAAAATCAGTGCGCCGACCTGGGAGTATACCTATCGAGGGTGCTGGAGACTCGCTGCTGATTAATCGGGTACGTGCACGTTCACGTTTATGTGCACGTGCACAAAAAAAGGGAGGTAAATCGAGATACTCGTGGGCCCGGTGAGTAAGGACGGACGTGTACGAGCCTGTTCACCTAGCAGTGCAGGGGGGTTACAACACCTTTACCCACTCACCTGTTTCAGCAATACTGCCCACCTACATGAACAAAGGGCGATTATCTTTCATCACGGTTATCCTGGTAGCTCTTGCGAGCTTCGTGGTGAACCATCGTAGCCACGTCTCGCTTTTGGGTGGAGGTGATGAGGGGAGTTACATCGCGTGTGGCAAGTTAATGTCGCAAGCGCTGGAGTTTGTCTACAGCGACCAAGCCGCTGAGGTAGGAAAGAGGTACCTTCCCGCCAAGAATTTTGTTCCCGAGGCGTTTCGAGTTCACAACGCAGATGTATCCCCAGTTCAAGTGGTATCAGGGTGGAACAAGGGATTCTCATTCCTCTCCATTCCATTTTGGTGGATAGCTCCCGATAGTGGGTGGCAGTTTGTGACTCCCATAGCCGGGGCTATCTCGATCATTGCAATCTATCTTATCGGTGTCACGGTAAGCGGGCCATTTACCGGGCTGTGCGCGGCGCTTCTCTTGGCCACTAACTGGCTCCAGCTGTGGTACTCACGGTACCCGATGACCGAGGTGGTGAGTCAGGCGCTGATCCTTTTGATGGTTTTGTGCACCGTGCGTTTCTATCAATCTGAGCGGTTGGTGACCTTGGTGCTGTTTAGTGCGCTCGCGAGCCTCTCGTCGTTCGTTCATTTTGCTAATGCACCGATGTGGATCATTCTTGGCGCTGCTATCTCGCTCCAACGAAACCCCTTCGACGGAGTCGACCTCACTCTCCTATGTAGAATGCGAGTTCGGGAGTTCTTAGCGAAGCTCACGTTTGTGAAGCAGAGGCTGGGAGGCTTCTTCCAAGCCGGAGTGCTTACGATCGGTGTGCCGCTCGCAGCGACGATTGGATACTGGCTCCTTGATCCCGGCATTCAAAGGTACACCCGCCTCGGCAAAAAAATGGCGACTACGAGCAGCCGTTTCTCTCGCATCTTGGACGCAGTAGTTGTTCGGCTTGAGAACCTCACGTTGTTTATCGAATGGCCGATGTGGATACTTGTCGGTGTTGCTGCGTGGCTCTTCGTTCGCAAGCAAGCGATGGATCGCAAGTTTTGGGTGCTCCTCGGAGGGCTAGCACTCTGTTCATTTCTCGTGATCATCAGTACAGGGGTCGGCACGCCGCGAGTCTTATATGTTGCGCGGCGTAATGTTCCTATCGTGTACCCTGTATTGTTCCTGATGAGTGGTGTCGCTCTGAACTACATCTCCTCTCGAATCCGGAACGGTGCGCTTGCACGGATTGTTGCTTCAGGTGTTTTGCTCGCGGTGTGTGCGTTACAGCTTGCGGCCTTTGCTCCCTACAGCTCGCTTAATCAAGGGAAGGGGATGCCTGAGATGGCGAACCAGATTCGAGCCGAGCTTCAGGCACGAAACGACGGGCACCCTCAGTTTGTTGTTGTTCCGGAGATGAGCGCTATCTTCAAAGCAGGGTTGCGATATGTATACGGAGTGCCGGTCATAAGCTTTTCAGATGAGGTAACTCCCGAGGCTCTTAAACGGATGCTCGATGATGGGATCCAGCTCTACGTCTTGGACGACTTCGCTCGCAAGATAACGCCAGTGGCGAAGAGCGTTCCAAACGCGGAGCTCACGCGTATTTCGACGCACATAATTCGGTGGGGGCACGCCAATCAACTTGGACCGACCGCGTACCCGCGCATCTCTGATCGGTCGAACCTGAAGTTCTATCTCTACAGAGTTGAGTTGAAACGGTAGGCGAACCTTTTGCTACTTCACCCGATTGTATGATCGAATGTTATCGAGACTCTTTTTCTGGGAGTAGGGAACCTTGCCCTCTGGATCGGCGTATCCGATAGCGATGAGCATAATCGGGCGTTCGCTCGTTGAGAGACCGAGCATCTTCTGCATCTTCATCTCAAGTGGCTCGAAGTCGGGCCAGTTGATCATGCAGGTTGAGATACCTTGAGTCTCCAGGGCGTAGGCGAAGCCCATCGCGGCAAGGGACGAATCGATGTATATGGCGTGACGATCGCGGGCGCTGAAGTAGTGATCGAGCTTGCCGACGAGCACGGCGATGACGGGGATGTTGTCGGCATAGCCGGTTGTTCCGAATGGGGTCTTGGCGACCTTGCGGACGAGAGTTGGCTCATCAAAGATCCTAAACTCGTACGGGAGCCGGTTGCAGGCGGTTGGTGATTGTCGAGCGACTAGAAGCGCTCTATCGATCGCCTCGCGCGGGACGGGCTTTTGCAAGAACCACCGTACTGAGCGTCTTGCCTCGGCGAGACTCAAGAGTTGATCGTACGAAGGGAGGTCCCGTTTCTCGATGTTGTGGTAGGGGACCTTGTCGTGCTCCGCTGGGGTGAACTGAATCTCAGAGAATATCTCTTTCGCCTGAGCGATGGTTCCAACGGGTCGAGCCACAGCGAAGAACTGTTGAAGGACGTTGTGTGCCCAGACGAGTTCGCTGTAATCGGTAGTGTTAGGAGCTGCCTGATACTGCCCGATAGCTTTCTGGTACGAGAGCACGGTCTCCATGATGTACCCTTGAGCAAACACATCTCGGAAGGGCTTCATGATGAGACCCTTCTCAAGTCGGTGCGTGTTTCTCCGAAGCTCAACACGTGAGGCTCGCGGAGCGCCCAGATTCTTGTAGTAATTTTTCTTTCCGGCGAGCACGGCGCGTTGTTCGCGCATGAATCCAAAGAATGACACCCAGTGGTACGGCACGCTCAAGAGGTAGGTTGAGCTAAAGATAGTTGAGTTCCAGCGTTGGAAGATACGAATGGAATTCCTGATCGGACCTGACCCCAGGATATCCTGAACCAGAGCCTTTACCTTTCGGATTGGGGTGATCTTGTCTGGAGTTCGAGGGCTCTCCTGGCGCGTCGGAGATGAGCCTGGCATGGAGGCTTCACAGGAATTGATCTTTGAGGGCTGAGGAATTGCCATACTACAGCCCCCCTTTATACACCGGTTTGTTTGAGTAGTCAGGTGTGACCTTAGCTCCACGAATCAGGGCCTTACGGACTGCGGAGAAGCGAACAACCATGATCAGGAGCGACGCGATCAGAACAGCCGCCATCGCGTCTATGTGGAGGTAAGCGAAGATAACCGAGAAGACAAGGTAATCGACGACCTTGAATGAGATAACCGTGGTGAAGTACCTCCACATCGCCCCGAGCGAAAGCTCAGCCGATTTAAACGAGAAGAAGGTGTGTAGGAGGTATGAAACAAAGAAAACGACTACCTGAACGATCAGGTAGCTTACCATCGGGGAAAAAAGCTTCAGGCACAACCACATCGTGCCAAGCTTCGATCCGAGCGCGACCGCACAGCTACACGTGAAGCGTGTAAACTGAGCCAGCGTAGCTGCGGAGATTCGGCGAGAAATGGCGTTCATCAGGAAGCCTTCTGCAATTGCTGGCCTCCGTGGGCGAGCTCATCGAGGATATCATCGAACTGGACCTGGGCATCGTGGCGAATCTGCGGAAGCTCCTTTTTGAGGTTCCCGGAGAGGTTCTCGACGTCCTGTAATATCTCAACAGTCTTTTGAGCAAGAGCCTCGGCGCTCGTTGAATTGGTTGGGAGCGCACAGTGCCCCAACCCAAAGCGCTCAAGCACCTCTCGGTACTTGTGGCTCCACCCAAGCACTATTGGTGGTGTCTCAGTATCGAGAGCGGCGATCATGCCGTGGAATCGACTCGTGATAATCGTTCTGTGGTCGCTCACGGCTTGCTTCAATCCTCGAGCATCGAGTCCGGGGCCGAGGATTGAGATATTGCCCTGAGAGATCTTACCCGCGATCTTTTTAACCAGGGGGAGGTC
>JALRCK010000142.1 GCA_023262305.1 Deltaproteobacteria bacterium | reverse complement strand
CCTTCAGTCCGACCTTATGAGCCGCGGCCACTGAGCTTAAGGACTCCCCCTTTTGGACGATATGAAAGCTGTGTTCAATCCCCGGAAGTCGGATCGCCTGTCCCGGCTGCATCTTGGTAGGCTCCAGCTCAGGGTTTGCAGCAAACAGCTGTCGCAAGGGAATATCAAATCGCTGCGCTATCGTGGATGGATTATCGCCGGGCTTTACTCGATAGAGGGCCGTGGGTTGTGTTTGCTGTGAAGGGGATCCCTCTCCCGTAGGAGACAGAGTGCCTTGACCGGGTGCACTCATCGACATAACGCGATGAGCGACGGAGCCTCTCGTCGGCATGGCAAGGGGTTCCGTCTCCTGACGTGTTACTTCTTGACCAGAGGCGGGAGCTCCCCTGCCATTGTTTGTTGCGATCGGATGAGAACCCATAGAACCCTAAAAACCTTGTGAGGGTTATGGGGATTCTCGGGCGTAGCGTTGCACTCCAGCTAGTGCTACCTCACAAATCAAGGAATCTCGTAGTAGGTTCTATGACCTCTCACATGCTATCCCCTCTGAGAGAGGCAGAAAGCGATCTCCCCAAGGAGAGCTTTCATTCGAGATAATCCCTCATGAAGCGTAGTGGTTTGCTCGTTCATGTAGGTGCGCCGATTAATCTCAAGCATAAATGAGGACACACGAGTGTCTCCGTAGAAAGCCAACGGTACAACGGTACCCGCGAACGGTCGATTCACTCCGAATGAGTATCCTGCTTGGTGTGAGAGACGCAGAACCTCGTCATGTATCCACGCTGGGGTGTGGATCGAATCATCGCCAAAGACCAGATCAGGTCGAGGTGCATCCGGATATAGTTCGTAGGGCAGGGCGAATTCCTGATACGAGTGGCTATCCACAACGATGCACCGACCGAACGCATCAAGTACCTTTCGCACCTGGTCAGTAAACGCTGCGTGATACGGGCGATAGAGATCCGCAAGGATGGACTCTCGCTCTTGAGGCGAAATATCACGCCGGATACGCTGCCGTTCCGTTCCATGGGAGTAGACCACGCCCATCCCTCTCTCAAACATGCACTCTTTTGCATCATCCTCGAATCGCTCAGGATCACACACGAAACGGCTCACATTGTGCTTCACAGCGGTTGCACCAGCATCAATGAAGGGGGAGTAGAGATCATCAACGAACCAGTCAACGAGCTTTCGCTGCTCCTCGACCAGCTCCTCATCAGAGACGCAAAATTGATCTCTCAGGTGCACCGGAATACAGCTTGAAGCATGCGGAAGATTTACTACCACAGGCAGCTTCGGATGAGGGTTTATGATTGAAGGCTCTGGAACATTTTTCATCTTCTCATCTCCACATAATCAGGTCTGCCCCACCGTTCATAACTCCAATGTGGGGGAGCATACGCGTCATCCCATGCTGCTCGAAAGACCTCCTCGAAACCATGTCGCTCATACAGCGCTGGTAATTTTCCTCGCGTGTCAAAACAGCTGAGCCTATGTGCGCCGTGGGTCACTGCATGACACACCAGAAGGTCCCCGTAGCAAGAGCCGGGCAAGCTAAATAACGACGCGAGCTCTCCATCGATGACAGCGACCCCACCCAACCCATCACGAGTAAGGAAGAGGCGAGCTCCTGCACTCCTGTATTCCTCAATCGAGTACGAAACGACAAATGCTCTTAGGTGCTCTGGGAGGGCATCGCGAGCACTCACAAACCTCTCCATCTCCTTTCGGGAGAAGCACTCGACCACATCAGGTCGGAAGGAATAAACCCCCGAGGTCACATTCAAATTGAATTTCGCTGCCTCAGTGGATTGGGAAACGATTTCACCACGCGAAGGATCACGCATACAACGGATTTCCAGCTATTTTTCGTATCTTCGTTGCAAAAGGTTTTTCCCGAGCTATCAGACCCGAGACTAATCCTCACCCGATGCCGCCATCAGGCTAAAGCCGCCACCGAATTGTGAACGCCTTATGTCTGGAGAGCACCGTGTGAACGTTGGGAACGGTCATCGGTTGCTGCGCGAATCAAAGGTCCAGAAGCCTCCCCGCGCTCTTGATTTGACCTGAAGGGTACCATCATCCAGGGAGGTACTCAAGTAGGGGGCGCGCGTGGGTGTTACGCGGCTTGCTGTACACCAGCCATTGCGTGCTGCTCCTTGTAACACGCATAACATGCTGGAAAATATTTCTCCTCGGCGCCAAGTTCGACGGAAGGTCCAGCAAGTGTTGCACGACCGCCTACATGCTTGAGATTGGTAATCGCTTTCCGATTACAAAATGCGCATGTCGTTTTGACCTCCTCAATCGAGTCAGCAAGCTCAAAGAGTCGCTGCGACCCCTCAAAAAGGTTAGTGCGAAAATCGGCCCGCAGTCCGTAACATATGACGGGGATGTTGAGGTCGACGGATATCGCTCGGAGCTGATCGATAACAGCTGCGCTACAGAACTGAGCCTCGTCCACGAGGATACAGCTTACTCCATCGAACTCCTTTCGATCGATGTGGGAGTCAGCGAGCACTTTCATATCAGCAGGCTGCTCGATCCCAACCCGAGAGCGGATGACATCAGCCCCGAAACGGTCGTCAAGCGCTGGTTTGATTAGCACCACCAGCTTCCCCTGACTACGATAGTTATGCGCTACAGCGAGGAGGTTCAAGGTCTTTGCGCTGCTGACAGTGCCGTGTCGGAAGTAGAGTTTTGCCACGTTGCGGGACTCCCAAAAAGATAATGCCGGGAAAGGTATAGATTGGAGCGCCGAGAGATTCAATCATTTTGTGAAAGAACCCGGGATCAGTATGCCGGGTCGCGGGGACGCATGCCACCCCGCCCAGCAAGGAGGTCACCTACCGACTCAGGATGGTGTCGGTTGTAATAGACTGGGTGTAGGGATAATCGAGGGTATAGTGAAGCCCTCTACTCTCTTTTCGGGCTAAAGCTGAGCGAATAACCAATTCAGCTACGAGGCTTAAGTTTCGTAATTCGAGAAGATCGGAGGTGACCGTGCACTGACGATAGTACTCCTGAATCTCCCGGCGCATCAGCTCAATACGATGCAAAGCCCGTTCCAGGCGCTTAGTCGTACGGACGATGCCGACGTAGTTCCACATCGTACGACGGATCTCATCCCAGTTTTGTGTGATGACAACCTGCTCATCACTATCAACAGCGCTACCGGGATCCCATGCAGGGGGCTGCACAGCTGTTATTCGCTCCCCTTTGTGCGCAAGTGAATCGATCGCGGCGCGGTGACCAAACACAACCCCCTCTAGGAGCGAGTTTGATGCGAGGCGGTTAGCCCCGTGCAGACCGGTGCACGCGCACTCACCCGCAACGTAGAGGTCTTGAATATCCGTTCGGCCAAACTCATCGCTCATGACGCCACCGCACAGGTAGTGTGCAGCTGGAACGACCGGTACCGGCTCCTTGGTGATGTCGAACCCGAACTGTAAGCACTTCTGGTACACAGTCGGGAAGTGCTCCTTTATGAAATCCGCCGGTCGATGGGTTATGTCGAGCAACACATAATCATCACCCCGACTCTTCATCTCATAATCGATGGCTCGCGCAACAACATCGCGTGGCGCGAGCTCAAGCTGGGGATGATACTTCTGCATGAACGGCTCACCATTCATTCGCAGCAGCTTAGCGCCTTCTCCTCGCATGGCCTCCGTGATCAGGAAGCTCTTCGCTTGCGGATGGTAGAGGCAGGTGGGATGAAATTGAAAGAATTCCATATTTGCGACGCGTGCCCCAGCGCGGTAGCACATCGCGATACCGTCACCCGACGCGACGTCGGGGTTGGATGTATAGAGGTAGATCTTGCCAGCACCACCGGTCGCCACAAGCACCTTGTCAGCCAGGAAAGGCTCAATCACCCCGTCACTCTTCAGAACGTACGCCCCGATCACTTTGTTAGGTTGATGAAGCTGGAGCTTGAGCTTGTGAGTCGTAATGAGGTCGATTGCGTTTGAGCCGGTGTAGCATCTGATCGAGGGGTGCCGTTGAACCTCTGCGAGGAGAGTTTTTTGAATCTCCGAACCGGTAGCATCTCCCGCATGGAATATCCTTCGTCGCGAGTGTCCCCCTTCACGGTGAAGGTGGAACTCGCCGTGGTCACCCCTATCGAACTTGGCGCCCATCGCGACTAACTCAGCGACCCGGTCCGGCCCCTCTCTAACGACGAGCTCAACTATCTCGCGCTTGCACAACCCACCACCACACACGAGGGTATCCTCAATGTGGAGGTCAAAATTGTCATCGGGTTCATTGACCGCAGCGATCCCCCCCTGCGCCCACAGTGTGGAGGAGGTGTTTGGGTCCTTTTTAAAGAGCACTGCGACACTACCGTGCTCAGCTACCTTAAGTGCGTAACTCAATCCGGCGATACCACCACCAATTACGAGAAAGTCGAAGCGCTCCATATGCTTACGATACCCCCCTTGGCATTACATGTTCAACCTTTGTAGGTTGATGCCTCGTGTTTTTCTTTTGATTTCTGACAACTACCGCCCAAATAAACCTTTATTTTGACTGGATGGTGCCCCCTCAGTAGACTTCACGCATATGTTACCAACGCACCAACCACAACTATCGCAAGAGCTTTCCACCCCCACCCTACCCCTCCTTAACCGCACGGCGAACATTCCGTTCGACTCTTTCAAGCCCGAGGAGATCCAGCCGAGCATCGACAAAGCTCTTAAGCTCGCTGAGGGAGAACTTGAAACGGTCAAACAGGTTGAAGGTCCGCGCACATTCGAGAACACAATTAGGGCACTCGACAATCTTGGACTGACCCTCGGCTACGCCATGGGGATCGTATCTCACCTGGAATCAGTCGCCACAACTCCTGCGTGGCGCGCCGAATACAATGCCGTACTTCCTCGTGTGAGTGAGTTCAATTCAAAGCTCCTCTTGGATGACGGGCTATGGAGCGCAATCAAGGCTTACGCTGCTACCCCTGAGGCACAGACGCTCACAGGAGAGCAAAAACGGTTCTTAGATAAGACGATTGCCGACTTCCGCCGCAGCGGCGCGGATCTCCCCGCGGACAAGAGGTTGCAGCTCGCAGCTATCAACACCGAGCTTGCCCAGATAACCACCACATTTTCGCAGAACGTCCTTGATGCCACAAACGCCTTTGAGTTCGTCACGACAGATGAGAAATACATTTCAGGACTCCCTGAAAGCGCCCGTCAGATGGCCCGACAATCAGCCGAGTCAAAGGGGCGAGAGGGATACAGGTTTACCCTGCAGGGTCCAAGCTACATGGCTGTTATGACCTACGCTGACTCTCCAGAGCTCAGAGAGAAGGTATACAGGGCATACAGCACTCGGTGCACCGCTGGCGAACGAGATAATGTGGGCAACCTCTACCGCATACTCGAGCTCCGCGCACAAAAAGCAAACATGCTCGGATTCAAAGACTTCTCAGACCTCGTCCTTGAGGACCGAATGGCAAAGAGTGGTGAGCGCGCTGTGCAGTTCGTGACGGACCTCAAACAACGCATCTCTGAGCACTTTGCTCGAGACCAAGAGAACCTCAAAGAGTTCGCACAGAAAGAATTAAAGATCGACGCCGATCAGATGCAGCCATGGGATGTTGCATACTACGCAGAGAAGATGCGCCTCGCTCACTATGATTTCGATGAGGAGGAGCTTCGTCCCTACTTTCCGCTGCCGAAAGTGATGCAGGGACTTTTTTCTGTGGTGGAAAAAACCTTTGGAATCTCCGTTCGAGAGAATGAGAGCCTTAAAACATGGGATCCGTATGTGACCGGATACACGGCTTTTGACGTGAAGAGCGGTGCCCTCCTTGGACATTTCTACGCGGACCTCTTTCCCCGAGAGAACAAACGGGGCGGGGCCTGGATGAACGGCTTCATCACTCACATCACCCATGACGAGCCCCTTCCGCACGTTGGTCTCATAGCAGGCAACTTTACACCGCCAACAGATAAAGCCCCATCGCTTCTGACTCATGACGAGGTGACCACTCTCTTCCACGAATTCGGCCACCTCATGCACCTGCTCTGCTCAAACACAGAGATGCGCGGCTTGAGCATGGATGGCGTAGCGTGGGATTTTATTGAGCTGCCCTCTCAGATCCTTGAGAATTGGTGCTGGGAACGCGAGGCTCTCGACCTCTTCGCCGCTCATTATGAAACTGGAGAGAAACTCCCCGAGGATCTCTTCCAGAAGATGGTGAAAGCGAAAAACTTCCGCAGCGCCTCTCACCTCATGCGCCAGCTCGGGTTCTCTTCCGTGGACTTGAAGCTTCACCG
>JALRCK010000141.1 GCA_023262305.1 Deltaproteobacteria bacterium | reverse complement strand
GAGCCACAATCCGCTCCATAAACTGAGGGAATCTCTCTGCCATCTGGCTTGAGAGCATCTGCTTAATTTGGTCAAGGAGAGGTCCCTGTAAGAACATCCCAACCATCGGATTTTGAGAGGCGATCTTCTGAGCAAAGACATCAACCTGCTCTGAGAGAAACGCTGCAGCTTCCTCCGCAGTTTCAGCTCCGCTCAATGCTGCGTGAATATCCTCCTGCGAAAAGAGGTCGCGCTCTATCATCGAGCCGAGACTTTGCGCAATCTCCTTCTGTCGTCTTGGGACGAGTCCCTGGAACGCAACACCCAAAAACCTGACTGGTTTATGGGGACGAAAAAGCATGCGAACCGCTATGTAATTTGTAATGTACCCGATAAGGGCCGCGATGAGTGGGACTGAGATGAGGGCCCACAGGGAATACTGCCCGTTCATAAAAAACCTACCTAAAAGCAAAAACCCCTCGCCAGCTTTTCAGAGCTGGCGAGGGGCTCCCAACGACCTAGAAGGGGATATCGTCATCATCGAAAGTAACCGGCTCATCACGAACCGAAGGAGAACGCCCTCCATTTGCGGCCTTGGGAAGAGCGTCTGCTGTTGGAATGCCAGCGAGAACGTTGCTGTTAGCAGCCTCTCCACCAAAATCTACATCAGAACCCTCTCCCTTCGCGCCACCAACAAACTGAACGGTGTCGGCGAGGATCTCAGTTGTATAACGATCCTTGCCTTCCTTGTCCTGCCACTTACGAGTGCGGATTCGCCCCTCGATGAAAGCCTGACGTCCTTTCTTCAAGAAACGAGCGCAGTTCTCAGCAGTCTTTCCGAACACAACGATGTTGTGCCACTCAGTGTGATCAACCCATTGACCGTTAGTGTCCTTCTTACGCTCACCTGTCGCCAAAGAGAACTGGCAGATAGCCATCTGTTGTGGGGTGTAGCGAACCTCTGGATCCTTGCCGAGGTTGCCAAGTAACATCACTTTATTGATACCCATACATAAACTCCAAAATTAGACAGGGAGTAATCGGAGATTCACCCTCAAAGGTTGCTTCGACACGCGGTTATAGCCCACTTTTTATGGGGTTCAAAGACTTGATTGCCCCCTTCCCCCAGCTATCCAGAGGGTCGCGTTTAACGTGACATCAACCCGCGCCAAACCCCCTATAACCACCTGTATTTACAGCACTTACACATTCGGTTTCAATAGCTCCGTAGCTCAGACCGAGCTGTTTGAGAAGTTTCTCCACTCGGGTACAATTCCCCCATGAGAATTTGCACCACAACCATCCCTTTTTCTGGAATGAAGATCGAGGCGAGCCTCCCTCTTGAGGCCCTCAACTCCAGGCTCGCTGAAGGCTCTGAGAAGCAGGAGATAACTTTTGAGAGCGCTCCCTTCGTTGATCTCACTCTTACGCGCACCCACGGCGGAATCATGGTTAAGGGTGTTGTTTCTGGGATGTGCAAACAGGAATGCGCCACATGCGCGGATCCCGTCTCGCATGAGATCGTAGCCTCGATCGATTGGATCCTCCAAACCTCAAGCGACCGAGCCGGCCCCGACGATGAGATAGATGACCCGGGAGTCATCGTATACGAGGGCGATCACGTTGAACTTGAAGAGCCCCTTCAAGAGGCGCTCATCCTCAATATAAATCCCTTTTGGCATCCCCCTCGAGACAAGAACGAGAGATGCACGGTGTGCAAACGTGACTGCGCGGCCAACGTGTGGCGAAGAGAAGAATCCGACGGCGATGAGAAGAAGCCCTCAGCTTTTGGCTCCTTGCTGAAGGGGGCTTTGAGCTCAACCAAAAAAGCTACTTAGCAGTCTCTCCAAGCAACCTCTCATTCACCTATCATTCCGCGTATCTATCGGGCAGCCCCCTGTCCATAGTTTTTGCCCTTTACCATTTCGGGAGGAAACCCGATTACAGAGGCAGGAAAGCTTATTTCATGTGGAGGGGGTAATGCTCTCACTTCGAGGCCTACGGGCACGACGCCTTGTTCTTTGGTTAGCCATTCTGCCGATAACCCTCTTCCTTGCAGCGACAGACTCCACAGCACAGAGTAGGAGCAAAGGCTCAAGCGTCTCAAGCTCCAGCTCTTCTTCCGTTCAATGCGATAGTGATCGGGATGGCGCTCGTGCTGCCGATCCGGCATGCGGAGGAGGCGACTGCAATGACTCAGATCCTGAAATAAAGCCTGGGCTGGTTGAAATGCTGGCGACAACCTGCCAGGACGGTAAGGACAACGACTGCAATGGGCACACCGACTGCTCGGACCCAAATTGCGCGGGCAAACCCGCTTTTATCCCCGGATCACTCTCGCTGAAGCCTAGTGGTATGTGCTGTGTCACAGAGCGCGGAGGACAAGCTGTTGACACCTCAAACGATGCAAAGAACTGTGGTGCATGTAATCTGGTGTGTGACTCCGATGAAACGTGTGTACAGGGTCGATGTGTTGGCGGCTGTGAACTGGCGAAAACGGTTTGCTTTAGAGAGCCGATTCAATTTGAGGTGCCTGTTGAGCGAGACCGTAAGGGTCGATATCCTAGCCAGATTCAAGCGATTCTCGACGGCATCAACGGAAACCCCTCGTGTTCCGGGATTGCTGGAAAAGAGCCTCGCTTCGATGTCAAATACTTTAGTGAGCCCCTTCGCGACACTCGGGGCAAACTCACGGGACAGTCGATCCGAGGGGTGTGCGTGACGCTTAATTTCTAGTGCTCGCGGGTATTCGAGTAGGACATGAGACGCCGTCGAAACGTGCACGAGCAGGTGAGCGTCAAAATAGGATACGAGCGCGTTGAAGCAGCTCTTGAGAGCCCCTCACCGGCTTACGAGCGTTTTCACCTCTCGCTGAAGATCTTTTTGGTCCCAGCCAAAGCGTTTTTTCACGGCGTCATAAAACGAGCTGCGATCTTTGCCCATCGTCTCATACACATCCATCAGTCCCGAAACGCCCTTTCGAGCAACTATCGCCTCAAACTCAAGTGAAGCGATTGCGTAGTCTTCTCCAGTTCCTGCAAACGAGGATGAGCCCACGCGAGCATCAGACTGAATCATACTGCGATACCGCTCTTGCACTCTCCCCTTCGGGATCGTTGAAGCGTACTGCGCGCTGTATCCCTCGAACCACGCCGCAAACCCTTCAGCACGCTTTCTCTCGCTGCTAAAATCACGACCTCCAAGCAAGGCGTACTCTAAGACATGGCCCATCTCGTGGAGGAGCACCTGCGTCAGCATCACATCACTATCTCCACCCTTTTGGCAGTTCGGCGAGATGTAGTCAGTAACGATGTAGATATTATTGGGCGGCACCATAAACCCAGGGTGCCCCCCCATGCTTAACTGCATCGGGAATTGAGAGACCGCATTCGCTCTATCTATGAGGACGAATGACCAATCACGTCGCTGCGCCTGAATACTCTGATCAAAACGAGCCGTGCGAAGCGCGCGATTCACCGCAGATGCAGCCTCCGAGATCGCTCGATTGGGAGACTTCCCGAAACACTGCTCAACCTGCCTCGGCCACTTTACCTCGACCGTTCCCAAGGGGGTGCCAAACGAGGAGCTGCGAGATCCGCCTCGGATCGTAATGTCATCAGCCCCAGGGACAGTTGAGGGCTGCCGATCGCGACACGCAGCTTTTGAGCGAAACCGTGCAGGCACATCCTTGAGCGCTGGCGCTCCCACAAGGGCGCCGCGGTCATCAGCATAGACGCAATCAGTCTGAGCGGCCACATCGGATGCCACACCGAGCAGCCCGATTACCCCGAGCGACATAGAAGAGATGAAGAAGCTCTTTGCGCTCCACATAGTAGCTTGGGACTCAGAGCCTAGAGAGAGAGCTCCCTACGCTTCATCTTCCTCTTGGTCGGCGCAGTCTTTTTGCGCCGCCCGAGGAGTGCCAGGGCAAGAACTTCACTCACGTGCTTGACTGGAACGAACTGGATCTGTTTACGCTGCTCCTCAGGAACCTCCTCAAGATCCTTGATGTTCTCATAGGGTATAATCACTTTTGTAATTCCGTGTTGAAGCGCTGCGAGCGCTTTCTCCCGCAAACCGCCCACTGCAAGGATATTGCCTCTGAGGGTCATCTCGCCCGTCATCGCTACATCCTTCGAGATCTTTCGACCCGAAAGAGCAGAGACAAGCGCAGTTGCGATCGTAATGCCAGCCGATGGACCATCCTTTGGAATCGCCCCGCTCGGAACGTGTACGTGGATATCATACTTCGAGTGGAAATCCGGCTCCAATCCCAACACATGGGCATTTGCTCGTGCATAGAACAGCGCGGCTTGCGCGGACTCCTGCATCACGCTTCCAAGCTGTCCTGTGAGTGTTAGCGATCCGCCACCTTTAGCGAGCGAGACCTCTATCGGCATCACCTCACCTCCAAGGGCGGTCCATGCTAATCCTCGCACCAGCCCCACTGCCTCAGAATGCTCTGCGACTTCGGGATCGTACTTCGTTGGACCAAGGAGAGCCGCTACCCTCTTTTCGTCGATAACACGCACGAACTTCTTTCTCTCGGCAACGTCGCGGGCCAGCTTTCGGCACAACGCGCCAATCTCTCGCTCCAAGGAGCGAACGCCAGCCTCCCGAGTATAGCGGTCAATAACAAGCCGAATCGCCCCATCAGTAAACTGCACCTTGTGCCCTGAGAGTCCTGCATCCTTGAGCTGGCGAGGCACAATATACTTCGTGGCGATCTTATGTTTTTCCTGTGATGTGTATCCGGGAATAGAGAGGATCTCCAAGCGATCGATGAGGGGCTCAGGAATTGTATCAATCGTGTTCGCTGTCGCGAGGAACAAAACATCCGAGAGATCAAATGGTACGTTGAGGTAGTGGTCTGTGAAGTCGATGTTTTGGTGCGGATCTAAAACCTCAAGGAGCGCTGACGCCGGATCGCCTCGGAAATCAGCTCCAACTTTATCAAGCTCATCGAGCACAAATACTGGATTGCGAGTGCCACACTGCTTGAGACCCTGAAGGATACGTCCCGGCAGAGCTCCGACGTAGGTGCGCCGATGACCTCGAATCTCTGCCTCATCCCTCATACCACCGAGCGACATACGATTAAACGAACGTCCCAAAGCTCGCGCTATCGACTTCCCAAGAGATGTTTTGCCAACACCTGGAGGGCCAACGAAGCGCAAGATCGGTCCCTTCGAATCAGGATTAAGAGCTCTCACGCTCAGGTACTCCAAGATGCGGTCCTTGACTTTATCGAGACCAAAGTGATCCTCATCGAGGATCTCTTTTGCCTTCTTGAGGTCAAGCTGATCATGAGTCTTTGCATGCCAAGGAAGGTCGGTCATCCACTCAAGATACGTTCGCAAGAGCGCAAACTCACTCGACTCGGGACTCATCCGCTCTAAACGCTTCAGCTGCTTGAACGCCTCCTCATTCGCCTGCTTGGGAAGCTTCAACGCCTTCAATCGCGCTCGAACGGTCTGAAGATCATCAGACCCCATATCGGTTTCGCCAAGTTCGCGCTGAATCTGCTTGATCTGCTCACGCAAGTAGTACTCACGCTGCCCCTTGCTCATCTCATCTCGGGCCTTATCCTTGATCTTTTCGGCAAGGATGAATTTGTTGAGATCGTCGCTAATGGTCCGATCGGTGAGGCGTAATCTCTTTAATGGATCAAGCTCCTCAAGCGACGCTTGTGCTTGGGGGATATCGATCTTGTAGTGCGCGAGAATCACATCAGAGAGAATTCCAGGGTCCTGGATCTCCTCTGTGATAATCAACATCTCCTCGGGAAGATGCTCGTACTCAACTAACACCTGAAGGTTTTCGCGAATGCGATTGATGATAGCCTGATTTTCAGCCGAGACCCGACGAACCGGAGCAGCTGGTAGTGGCTCAATCCGACAGCAGAGGAATTTCTTCCCCTGATATTTTTTTGCCTTTGCACGGACGAGTCCCTGCAGGAGCACCTTCAGCCGACCATCTGGAACCTGCAACGTTCGCACGATGTGCGCCACGACTCCCATCTTGTAGAGGTCTCGCCCTTTTGGGGTCTCTATCTCAGGATCCTTTTGCGTGACGACAAAGGCGAGACGCTCCTCGCCCATCGCCGATTCCATAGCCCGAATGCTCTCTGGGCGACTGAGGTAGAGCGACATCATGACGCCTGGGAACGCCACCATATCTTTAGCAGCGAGAACCGGAAGCACGTTGGGCACCAGAACTGGCTCAGGAGCACCTGCTACCGCTTCCTTTCGTGCCCGACTTTTTCTCGATGGTCGTTTCTTGGTCACATACCCTCTGGCATAATTTTAAAAAACCGTTTGCGG
>JALRCK010000140.1 GCA_023262305.1 Deltaproteobacteria bacterium | reverse complement strand
GTCCGTGGAGCCTCTTAGACTCCGGAATCGTGGCAGCGTCCGACCGGGACGGTGATGGCTCGTCGGATTGCACCGACGCATGCCCCGATGATTCATCTCAAACATCTCCCGGCGAGTGTGGCTGCGGAGGCACTGTTGATAGGGACAAAGACGGCACACTTGACTGTAAGGATGCATGTCCTACCGACCCACTGGCGACGACAGCTATCCCTGAGTGCGGATGCGGCAAGACCCCCCTCGGAGAATTCGGAGATGGTTCCCCGAACTGCTCCACACAACTCTCCCCTCAGACTCCCCCGCAAGCGCCCGTCGTATCCGCATCAAGGCGCAAGGTGCGCGTCGCTATGGACACGTTCCCTCGCAAAGATGTTCGTTCGTATACCGTGGTAATTACCTCACGAGGAAGGGTGCTAAAGAGATTCTCAACTCAAAGGAGTTCCACAACTGTGCGCCTTCCGTCCAGCGGCGCGGTGCGGGTTCGCTACTACATCTCGTTTCGAGATGGCTCTCGCCGGCGAATAACCAAGTGGAGCAAATTTACCAAAGTCACCGTGCCATAGAACACAACGCATGGAGGGTGCGAGCACCCTTGGACCGGAATATTCGCCTACCGAAATTGACCACTCTTCAAGAGAGGCGCGCACCCCGACCCCATTTTCCTCGGGACCTCCATGGATGGTTTGGAATCGACGGGCTACTCGCCTACGACTCACTCAGGCGCCAAATAGATCTCTCCGCGCACGATCCGAGGTATAAGGTCGAGTGCAATTGAGATCGACTGATCTGGAGGTATGTTGAACCGCTGTGCAGCAACGCGATGAGCCTCCTCCATCGCCCCCTTTTTAATCAGCGAGTGAATCCGGGCAAATGCAAGCAAGGGGTTGTCGGAAAACTTTTCGTAAAAGCGACGAATCAGGTCAGCGCCCACCCTCTGGTTGGTGAGCTGATCAAATAACCCACAGGTTAAGATAATAACGGTGGTTTCACGCTCAGATGGCAACGAACCCGCCTTCAGCGCATCTTCAGCAGCTCGCAATCCTGACTCCGTTGCATGGATGCACGGAGGTTGCCCAACAGAGCTCAAGGTTCGATTTGCATGAGCTGTATTAATCATGGAGACATAATGCCGATCTGGGCGGGCGGCTCTCCGCGTGAGGGGTCTGAGTATCTTATCTAGAGCGGCAGCTCGATGCATCGAGGTGTGGCGGGTCAAGATCTCCTCGCGTCCGGCATGGGCTATCTCCCTCAAGCGCTTGGGTTGACTGCGCAGCCATGCGCATCTCTCCACGACCTCCTCGATATTATCGGCTTCATAGGTCACCAGGTGCTCACCTTCCTTGAAGAGGTCAAAGAGACCATTGTGTGTTCGTTCGGTGATCAACAGAGCACCACACATCATAGCTTCAAAGATCCTGAAGTTGAGATCTCCCTTGACCGTCTGGTTAACAACAATCTCTGCGAACGGAAAAACGTCCGCATAATCGCCAGAGGTTACGTGAATCGGAATCCTCTTTGAGAGCGCGTTGAAAAAATTCACTCTTCGCGGATTGAGGTTTACGTCAAGAGTGCCAACGAACGCAGCACCAAAGCACTTATCATGGTGAGGTTCAACACGACGGGGAGCCCACGGTGGAAACCAAGTAACCGGTGTGCCACATCTTTGAAAGCGGTGTATGTAGTCCTGCTGGGCTACAAGCACATGATCAAATAACGCTGCGATCTGAGTATGTATCTCGTAATGGTGATGTGTATCTACCGAATAGAAGAGGCTTGGTATATCACAGGTATCGAGACCGGAGACCGACAGCGCAGACATACTGTCGTCCAAAAACAGAAGGATATCGGGCGAGAACCCACCAACAAGCTGCAGCACCTCTTGAATAGGGATGATCCGCTTGGGGATCTGGACCTGCATACTCGGAGCGTGACCACAGGTGACCACTTCGTGTCCTAACTCACGAAGTTCTTGTGCTAACCACGGTTGTTTAAACGAAAGTATGCGCATCTCAGTATGGTCGTCGAAGAGCAGATCCCTTCGAGATCTAGGATGCAGGTCCCCGACCGTAGTGACCACGCGATGCAAACCCCTGAAAATAATTACATTTCAGGCAGGAAAAAGCGCTGGGGCAACGAGAGAGACAGAGAGCCAAAAAAAACAAGGGCACCGTCATTCCTAGGCATCGCACCGCAGCTCGCGCTCGAACACAAAAGTACCGCACGGAAGACACGAGGCAACCAGGCACCGTGCAAGCTTTCCCCAGCCCCACTTACCCTCTCGGGCGATCAGAAGAGCGGCCCCCACGTAACCAAGGAACAGCACTCCGTGTGCCGCCCCTACTACTCTTACCGCCGTGGGATACCCTAACGCGTACTTGAGGGGCATCGCTATACATAACAAGATTAGAAGAGATACGGCCTCCCATCTACCAAGGATTACAAAGCTACGTTTTGATATCATACCACCTCCGCGCGAAAGAGAAGACCGAACCGTTATCTAACGTCTTACGACGCGTGGCTAAAGTCAATGAATCTTCCTCTCTCTGCACAAACTGGTCAGGTGGGAGGTAATGAGCCTTGCAAGATGGTGGCGCGGGAATTACACCGCGGGCATCGAGACTGCGGCGAAAGGATCCTCGGCGGGTTTTGTGATCAACGGAAGCCATTGAGAGATAAGTCTAACGACCTCGGGCACAGAACTCTTCTGCGGTTGATCACCACCGAAGGTGACATTCAAAGGTTGCGCACCGAGCGCAGGACTCGCACACGTCACTTTAGTTACGAGCGAGCAACCGAAGTCATTTGCATGAGATGCATGCACCTCAATCTTGCCATTCGGTCCTTTAAGGGTCCAAAGAGCTTCACAGATTGAGTGTCGTTGCCACTGAGCCCCGCGCACCTGTTCTTGTGCATCTTCTGAGGTAACTTTGGAGAAATCACCAAGACCTCGCACATCAAATTGAACCAAGCTCATAAAACTTAGGGTCTGCATGTAACCGGCGCTCCGGTCCGGACTATGTCTTGTCATATCCTTTCACCCATATCTCACACTGTTTGAGGCCACCTCCATAGTGTCCACCTCTCGCGGAAGTTAGTCAAAGCCGGACTACTCATACTAACTAACAGCGCATCGTCCTGACCAATTCGACCACGGACCTGACTGTCCGATATCACAGCCAGTTTATGGTCCCTTCCTTTTTTTTCAACGTATTGAGCATCTTACACAACCTCTGGGGCACCTGTATCGATGCACTGACCGTCAATACCTGTAACGTGCGCAGCGAGATCGATCAGAGGCCAACTGCCCAGTCACGTGAGAGTACCCTCAACGATCAGCTTAGCCTGGGCAGAGCGCTCAACCCTCAATTGAATACACCCATTCGCGCTCTCCGTTTGCAGACCTCCATCAAGAGGTGGTCCACTATGGAGAGAGCGATGCTGACAAGAGGCACACTCTGCTGGTTTAACGGTGCTAGAGAGGGCAACCCTGGGGCGCCGACTTGTTGTAAGCCTCGTGGTAGGTTACCCAGCCATGATGAGGCGTTCAAGGTAATCGCCTATGCGGCTTCGGGTCAGACTGGTTGCTGGAGCGTTCGCCTCAGGCACTTTATATCCAAGCCGTGGCGATCGGTTCACCGGAATGACGACACAGAACCGGAATACCCCGAATCTCGGCGCTGTAGTTCATACGGGGCTCAAGAACGGTAACTCGCCCTCCACATAGACCGGAGATGCGTAAACCCACCTTGGGAATCGAGCTCACACCATTTTCGCTCGTGAAATGCCGAAGCCCGTGCGGAAAGAGAAAGGTTTCATGCCCAGGTTGCGGAAATCCCGCTCCTGTAGACCCTGCTCTCATAACGAGTCCATCCTCATCAACAACCCCAAATATCTTTATCCGCACCAGGTGAGGCGCTGCGCACCCGGATGAGTCTGTGGTGATTGCTCGGTGCATGGAGTCGATCGGCACAAAGCACGGTCGTGTCGAGGATACACCCGAGGCGGCATCAGTGAGCTGTAACTTCATGTGCTCTTGTCCTGGTTTCAAGAGAAGCACCCCGCTTCCCTCCTCACCCTCAACGAGACACACCCGATATCCGGACACGAAACACGGAATCCTGTCGTGGTTAGCGGGATGAACGTGATAGACGGAGCAGGGAGCGGCGTGGCGCAAGAGCCCTTCGAGCTGATGGTGACCGAGACGTGCTGGCAGACCTTGGAAAAGTAATGCGCTCATACGACCTAGTATGACAAATCCTCCACCACTAAGCGCGTTGTGGCGAGCATAAATAATATATTAAACTCAACCCCTTATCACTCAGGGAGAGTATTTCCAGATTACCTCTGCCGCGAACCTGTTCGAGGTATGAAAGATGACTTACAGCTTCACAAAGACCTCGGTTGAGCGATGCGCTATTTCCGGTCACAATTCGTAGCATGCGTCTGACTCACTGTGCCCCCCTTGCCCTACTCATCCCTCTGTACTTACTTGGTCTGCTGCACCTACCCGTAAGCTTTGCACAATCACCACGCGCTCAAGAGCTTCGGATCGGAGGGATCTTTGACCTAACCGGAGGGGGCGCCCTGTGGGGAAAGACTGAGCGCAACTCATTCCTCCTGGCATGCCGAGATTTTGAGACAAAATACCCGAACTACAAAGTCACCCCGATCGTTGAAGATTCGATGTTCTCAAGTCGACATACCGTGACAGCGCTCCACAAGCTCATCTCCATAGACAAGCTCTCCTCAATTGTGGGCGCTACGTGGGAAACCACCGTGCCGATGCTGCCAATCTGTGAGACGAAGAGAGTCGTGTGCCTATCCCCCTCATATCACGGCAAGGAGTACTACAGCCGACCCTGGAGCTACAACTTTACAGCGTGGTTTGATGACCGCGAATACGCACGCGTCCTTGCCAAGCATATGAACGGATCTGGGATCAAGCGAGTTGCCGTCTTTGCTGCCCTTACCCCGTACTATGATTCCCTCGTTGAGAGCTTCCTATCTGACACCACAAGCACCGTTGTGACGAACCAAAGAATGGTTCTGGAGGAGCGAGATTTCAGGAGCATCATCACGAAAGTCCCCAAAGATGTTGACGCTATCCTCATGCTGCTCGATAACGCAGGTCAGATACAGGCGTTCCTGAAGCAATGGAGTGAGATACGAAGTGATCGACCTCCGGTGTTCTCTGACGATTTGATCGTGTACCTCGATCCCCCCGATGACATCCACCGATTCGGCTTTGACTTTTTCTACTCGTATCCCGTCTTTGATCAAAAAACTGCCGATGAGTTCACGAAGAGGTACACGCAGCAGTATGGAGTTCCTCCTGAGGGCTCAAGTGGCGCAGTCACCTATGATGAAACTATGATTCTTCTAGGTTGCATGAAAAAAACCGATCCTCAAATGAGTGTTCGAGAGTGTGTTGCATCAACTATTGGATATAAGGGTTACTCAGGTGAATTCTCTTTTAACGGAAAACAAACTGTCACCAACCGAACGATCGGCGTGAAGAAGTTGACGCAATCGTGACCCTCCCGCTCATCGGAAGAGCGACTAAGCGACCTCATCAGCCGTTGAAGATTCAGGGCGTTGCAACATCGATGAGGTCCGAATCGTTGCACCCGGGCACGGCGTATAGAGGATAACCTTCCCTGCTATATCGGTGAAGGTCTCAGGTGGATTGACTATTAAGCGCGGAGCAGTCGGGATTGTACCATGTTCCACATACTGAGCGATTGCCGAGATCGCCTCGCTGAGTGCTCCCTCCAGACCTGGCTCACCGAACTGCGCCGCAATTCGTACCACAGGATATCCGGCCTGGGTTAGGATCCGAGTGGCCAAGAGCGAGTGTCCATCAAAACCTCGAAACGCCCAGGTGCCATTGACTGAATGGTACCCCTCACCATCTACGAGTATAAGTATCGGTCGGTCGGGAGCCCGTTGGGTTACTACAATCCCATCAAACGCAGGCGCCCACGGGATAAATATCCCTGTAAAAACCTTCAAGCCAGGCATGCGCTCAAGTCGATTGATCACTCGCTGCTCAAGTGGAGAGTGCAAGAGCAGATCTGTGCCTTGCCGAAGGGGTCGCGCTTCACCGAGCACTTCAGGATAGAGCGCCCCCACAATAAGCCGAAATGAGGACCGAGCTCGGTAATTCCATCGCGAGAGATTAAGAACGGAGGCTTCATAACGTTGCTCAAATACCTCTCGAAGCGCGGTTTGCTCACGGTCGTCAAGTATCAGCCCCACCGCCGCGTGAGCATAATTTAGCCATGTAGGAGTCTCATGGTTCGTCCGCAGG
>JALRCK010000013.1:9257-15981 GCA_023262305.1 Deltaproteobacteria bacterium | reverse complement strand
CTGTCATGGAAGGTGCGTAATGAAATTTCGGTTGCCGCACCGGACCGCGAGTACGCGGTCCCTCCAGGGGATGAAATACTTAAAGATGGACCCTTGGACGCCGCTTTTCAATCCGTTCTGCCGAGGCTATTGAGGCTGATTCCGCCAGGTCCTCTAACTTCTCCTTGTGAATCATTCGAGCAATAATCTCTCCCCCCATCGGGGCGGTTATCAGTCCGCGGCTGCCGTGTCCGGCGTTAATAAAGAGCGGTGGTTTATCATGCGACGGGAGCTCTCCGATGTATGGGAGTCTGTCGTGCGTTGAGGCGCGAAAGCAGACGCGGGACGAGTTCGGTGTGAGTCCGGAAATGGACGGAAGCGCGGCGTAGAGTCGAGAGATGACCTCCGCAGTATCGCCCTCGGTAGGGGTTTCGTTCATATCGTTGTGGCGATAGTGAGCTCCGATGAAATGAGAGCCATCGTCGGCTGGGGTGATGTATCCGCCAAACGAGATAAGGGTTTTTAGCTTTTCTGATAAAGGTGTGGCGAAGCTCTGAGCTGTCTGTCCCCGAATCGCTTCAAGGGGGATCCACGATGTTTGTGAAAGGCGGGTAACCTCGTAAGCGCCGCACAGGATGACGGTGCTTGAGGTGAGATCTTCCCCGGTGCCAAGAGAGACCCTCCAACTGTTCTCGGTCGCGGTAAGAGCGGTAACTTCAACTGAGTATCGAACGGTGACAGGAAGCTGTGCTGAGCCGATAAGGTTTGCCGTCAACTCTCGTGGATCGCAGTACCCCGCCTCGGGGAGGTAGAAACAGGGGGTAGAGATCGGTATCCCCGATCTCTCGCTCGCCTCCTCAGCTGAGATTCGTTGTGTGACAATCCCGTCACAGAAAGGCGCGGATTCGTGGAGTATTCGAACGAGGCGTTTGTTCGAGGGAAGTTGGATCGCGCCGCTCTGGTGATAGAAGGGACATCTTGGTCCAAGTGAGTGAAGGAGCTCCCGAGTGTAACGAAATCCTCGGGAGTAGAGTCTCCCGGGAGGGGATGATTGGGTAGCGACGTAAGGCATGAGCAGCCCACGCGCGTTACCAGAGGCTTTAGCGGCGAGATGAGGTTGGGACTCGCATACGAGCACTGATTGCCCACGAGCAGCAAGCGCGTGAGCCGTTCCGGCTCCGGCGATGCCCCCGCCAATTACGATTGCGTCGAATGAGGTTGAGGTCATGCGAGCTTAGACCCGTTATCAACGGGGAATTCAGGTCGAGCGAGGACGACGTCACCATCCTTGCCGACAAAACCGGTGACGAGCACCTCTGACATAAAGGGGCCAACTTGTCGGGGCGCGAAGTTGGTTACAGTAAGCACCTGGGTGCCGACGAGGGTCTCGGGGGTGTAGCGATGGGTGAGCTGCGCACTACTTTTCTTGATTCCAAGTGGTCCGAGGTCAACCCAGAGCTTGTAGGCGGGTTTCTTCGCTTCTGGAAACGGCTCGGCGCGCACGATCGTTCCGACCCGTATATCGACGGCTTCAAAATCACTCCACGTTATGATGTTGTCGCTCATGACCCCTCCGACGCGACTAGGGTACCCTGACGTAAGGCATGGAGCAAATGTCGTTTCGGATGATTTAGCCCCTGTGGATACGGTGCGCTTTGCGTTACAAATATGACGTTGAGCTTTTTTATGGGAGCTTTTGGCAGTGTCAGAAACCCTTATCGCAATTATCTTGGGCTTCGTGGAGGGGATTACGGAGTACCTCCCTATATCGAGCACTGGTCACCTGATCCTGTTTGGGGACCTCCTCCAGTTTACAGGCGAGAAAGCCAAGACGTTTGATGTCGTGATACAGCTTGGGGCTATTTTGGCGGTGGTGTGGCTCTACTGGTCGCGCTTTGTGGGGCTGCTGCAGGGGCTTGGTGGGTCACTGAAGAATCCAACCTCTGTGTTCGGTCCGGGTCTCACAGGGGGGGCCGGGATCTTTAAGTTGGGAGTTGTGACGGGGCCCGCATTGGTTATTGGCGCGGTCTTTGGAAGTCGAATTAAGGAGCACCTCTTCAACACAACGTGTGTGGCGATAGCGCTCGCTGTTGGAGCTGTTCTGATCTTGCTGGTTGAGCGATACGGAAAGTTCGCTGATGGGCTTGAGGCTGATGAGCTTACATGGAAGAAGAGTATCGTGATTGGGTGTGTGCAGTGTCTCGCCTTGTGGCCGGGAATGTCGCGTTCCGCTTCGGCGATTATCGGTGGAATGGTTGTCGGCCTCTCTCGAAAAGCTGCGGCTGAGTTTTCGTTTCTTGCAGCGGTGCCGATTTTATCGGCGGCTGCGCTGCATGATCTCTTCAAGGCGGCGGCGGTTTTTACCGCGGATGATATCAAGTTAGTGGTGATAGGATTGGTTGTCTCGTTTGTGACCGCGCTCCTTACCGTGAAGTGGTTTATCGGCATCGTTGGACGATGGAGCCTTCGGCCGTTTGCATATTATCGGTTGGTTGTGGCGGCGTTGGTGTTGGCGTTGTTGTAGAGAGATGTAATCGTTATCACGAGACAGGCGCGGACGCGTTGGTGGAGGGACCGCGTACTCGCGGTCCGGGTATGTGCAGACGTGGAGAATTGAGCCGCAACGGAAGATGCGTAATGTAATTACGGTCGCCGCACCGGACCGCGAGTACGCGGTCCCTCCAGGTTGCGAGATGTAATCGTTATGACGAGACGGGCACGGATGTGTAGGTGGAGGGACCGCGTACCCGCGGTCCGGGTATGCACAGACGTAGCGCTTTGAGCCGTAACAAAAGGCGCGCATGTAATCGCCATCCGTCCAGCGCGCGCACCATGATCGTGCACACACATCACCTGTACAGGCTGCAATGAATTTCGAGTTGTCAGTGGGAATTTATGAGAAAATAAAGAGTGTGAAGGGAAGACGTTGCGTGAACAAAAAACCAAAGAAAAAAAGATCGAAAAAAACGGAACCAGTGCGATAAAGGGGCCAGACACCAGAGACACCAGTGAGTGGAAACTCTGGAGTCTGACCCAAATACCCAAAACAGACACAAGCAATTAAGCCCGTGTTAACCTTGCAAAAACCTTATGAACCGTAAGTTCAGCGCAACGCTTCACTTCGTAAGATGCCCGGTGGACAGCTTACGAAGCGAAGAAGTTAGTTCTTTACCCAGTAACTAGTATAAATGGTTAGGGCGTTGATTTCAAAATAGTTTTTTAGATTTCTATGATTCGGACCAGCTTGTAAGTGCCTGGAATTAAACAATTTGCTCCGTAGCTCGGTTAAATATGTCGCTAAAATCATAAAAACTCGCCTGAAGGTAGCGGGAGAACCGGACGGGGGGAACGGTTACCCTGATGTAGGGTGGTTAACCATTATGCATGCGCCGAGCTGCCAGCCGGAGCCGCGATGATAGTGCGACCGGCGATGATGCGCTCTACGAGAACCGCTATCTGAGAGAGAAGTATGGATGGCTCCCCTTGATGTGACTTCGCTTGCACCTCTAACGATTCGCACACCTCAAAGAGCTCCTTGTAGCCGTAGAGACCGGCGCTGCCGCGAAGCTTGTGAGCCCGATTCTCGATCATTGGCCAATCACAGGACTCGCATGCTGACGAGAGTTCCGCGAGCCGGGGACCGAGCGAATCAATAAACTCAAGTAGGAGCTGATTCATCTCCACATCATCACTGAACTTTGAGCTCAGCAGAGGAGAAGTAGGTGATTCAGGTAGTGCATCGTTGGCTAGGAATTTTTGGAGCATCCCCATAAACGATTCCTTTGTAAACGGTTTTGCAAGATGCATTGAGCAGCCAGCATCGATAGCCTTAAGAACGTCGCTCGTCATCGCTCCGGCTGAGAGCGAAACAATGGGGGTTCGCAGTCCCGCTTGGCGTAGGGCGCGAGCGGCGCTTAATCCGTCTACATTCGGCATCTGTACATCGAGGAGGATCAGATCGAATTCGTCAGAAAGAGCTGTGTCTATCGCCTGCTGCCCATCTTCAACCAGAACGGTTTCGACTCCGACCTTTTTGAGGAGATGATCAACGAGGCGACGGTTATCGAGCGCATCATCGGCGAAAAGCACTCGTCCTGTTAGCTTAATCTGTTGTTGTTGGGGGTGTACCTCGGATCCCTCATCACCCGGCATCTCTGTGATGAATTTGGGAGCACCTTCGAATTCGGGGGCGATGTAGAAGCTAAAGGTAGAGCCCTTCTCAGGCTCCGAAGAAACCTCGATGATACCACCAAGGGCGTGCACAAGATGCGCAGAGATGTTCAGTCCCAACCCCGTTCCACCAAATTGACGAGTAATTGATTCGTTCGCTTGAGAGAAGGGCTTGAATAGGTTGTCGAGCGCCTCCGGCTCGATACCTATCCCTGAGTCGGCGATAGTAAAGACCAGCCGTTTGTGTTGAGTGGTGTACCGCACCTTCAATTCGATCCACCCCTTGTCGGTAAATTTTATAGCGTTACTGAGGAGGTTGATGAGCACCTGCTTTAAGCGTAACGGGTCGCTCACGATTGTGGAGGGGAGTGGCCAGTCGTATTTTACTGAAAAGGAGAGCGCCTTTTCGGCTATTCGTGGCGCGAACATCATTCGAACCTCCTCGATCAGCTCAACGAGGTTGAACGAGGTTCTTTCAATGGTGAGGGCTCCGGCATCTATCTTTGAGAGATCGAGAATCCCATTGATGATATCGAGGAGGTGTCGCCCGTTGTTGAGTATGACATCGAGGCAGTGGAGATCGTCGGGTGAGTGTTGATGTTCGTCTCTCAGAGCCTCCGTAAATCCGATCATAGCTGTGAGAGGAGTGCGGATCTCATGACTCATGTTAGCGAGGAACTGGCTCTTTGCATTCATGGCAGCCTCTGCCGATTGCTTCGCCTCAACGAGTTCCGCATCAGCTTTTAGGCGCGCTGTGATGTCCTCTACCGTGCCTACCCATCCGCTGACGGTATCCGTTGAATTAATAGCGGCTGCCTTTACGCTTGCCCATGCAATTTCACCGGTTGGTCTGCGGAATCGATATACCTCTTCAAAGGGTTGCGCAGTTCGGGTTGCGGAGTACCAGCTCGCTGCAACACGCTCTCTATCCTCAACTTCAAGCGCACGCTGCCAACCTGATCCGAAGCTCTCCTCAGCGCTCTGCCCAGTGATCTTTTGAAATTGGTGGTTGGTGTAGATGTAGTTGCCGTCAGAGTCGGTAACGAATATGCCGAGGGGAGCAGCTTCGCTGATCGCGCGGAATCGCGCCTCGTTATTTTGGTACTGCAGCTCGTCAGTCATGCGGCTTGAGAGGTCAACGCAGGATGAGACGTATCCCTCGAGCCGGCCACTCGATGAGAACATCGGCATCGCCTGTTCAAGCACCCATCGGTAGGTGCCGCTGCAGTGGCGCAGGCGAAACTCCTGTTGGAGGCGTATTTTTTGCTGCGATACCTCCTCCCACTTCCGGTGGTAGACCTCGCGGTCATCTGGGTGAATCGCCTTAATCCAGTGGTCGGCTATACTGTCTTCGCGGCTGAGGCCAGTAAACTCACACCACGCTTGGTTGAAGAATGTTCGATTTCCCGCTTCATCAGAGATCCAGAGGAGCATCGGCGAGGCATCGGCGATGGTGCGGAATCGGCGCTCGCTCTCACCGAGGGCGTTGATCTTTGCCTGGAACATACCAAGCTCGGCGCGCAGCTCGATGTGGCGTGCTGCTTGGCCAGCAAGCGTTTGCAGAGCTTGTAGCTTCTCCGGCGAGAGCGCGTGGGGCTGTGTATGGAGAACGCACAGTGAGCCGATCGCAAAGTTGTCCTTAGTGATGATCGGCGCCCCGGCGTAGAAGCGTGCATGGCTTGAGCCCTCAACGAATGGATGAGATGTGTATCTCGGGTCTTGAGTGAGATCAGGGATAACGAGAGGCGAGCTTGCCAGGATCGTTTCGGCACACACTGAGATCTCTCGAGGCGCTGATACCTGAGAGAAGCCGAGTGATGACTTAAACCATTGTCGGTCTGAATCTATAAGAGAGAGAAATGCTATTGGGCACTCGCAGAGCTGACTTGCCAGATGAACGATGCTATCAAAGATCTCCTCTGAGGGAGTATCGAGGATGCGTAAGCTCTTTAGCTTCTGCAGCCGCTCGCGCTCGTTTGGTGGCAATCTCATAGCTCTCAATCGTCCCTTAAAAGGGTCGCAATCCCTGCTAGGAGAGGTCGGCAGGATGGGTAAAGCCCTGAATACGGCAGCGCATCCAAGGGGGCATTTTCGGGAGCCCGGTGCCTGGTGTCAGAGAGTTACCTAGGGTCGCTGGGGAACTGTGCCTCAAGGAGCGCAAGCTCCCGGTCTACCTGGATCTGTCGCCAGGGCATCTCAAGGTGTCCCGTCACACCGCTCAAGAGGCGAAGGATGACCTTGCGGGTATGTGGATCTAAATCACCTTCGGTGAGGAGCTTAAGGGCAAGCTCCCCGTCTTGGAGAGCGTTCCTTAGGTTGATGCGTGCTGCAGGGGAGCTTTCTTCCGAGAAGGTAAAGATAGTGTAGTTGTTGAGTGCTCGCAGTGTACGGGCACGCGCCTCAAGGATCCGGTTATGATCGAGCTCTGCCTTGACGATGCTTAGAGCTTCATCGATGAATCGATTGGAATCGCGGTGGTACCCCTGAGTGTATTCGCAGAAGGCCTGTTGCAGGAATGTGTTGAATCGTGTGAGCGGGCTTACCACTGCTCGGCGAACGAGGATGTGCGCGTCTT
>JALRCK010000013.1:0-9242 GCA_023262305.1 Deltaproteobacteria bacterium | reverse complement strand
CTCAGCGCGAGTGAGGTGAAGTTGTATGCGCTCTTCGATCGAAAGCTCCTCTCCCTCTTCGTGCGCCTGTGCAAGGGCTATCTGCTCTTCATAGTAATCGTCGCGCCCCTCGCTCAGGGCAGCTATTGCCCGAAGTCGGGCGATATGACGTTGAAGGCAGGGCCGGGGAGCTTCATCCATCCACAGGCTCTCGGCTTGCTCCACATAGTGAAGGAGTGCGCGCGTGTCGGATTTGTAAGCTGCGATGTTGGCGATTGTGAGGAGCGCCTCAGTTTTTTCGATAGGAGAAGTAGTAATCTTTGTGGCCCAATCAAGGGTATAGCTTGCAGCGTCCCACAGGCCGTGGCGGTGGAGCGCCCGGCCAAGCTCAAGAGCTTGTGCTGAGAAGGTTATTGCTACGGGCTGAGACTCCTCGACGATCTCCCGTACACGACCCATCATGGCAGCTTCTTTTGGCTTGAGCTCAATCGCCAAAAAGGCTTGATCGAAGAGGCACTTTATCGTTTCAACGCTTCCAGCGCCAAAGCGGGTGCGGGCGAGGGACGTTGTCTCTGTAAGTTGTCGTTCGGCTGCGTTGAGGTCTCGGTTTCGCCACAGCGCTGACCCTAAGAGGTGCGAAGCGGTGTACTGGATGTGAGCTGCGTGAGTTGGTGGCAGGCTCCGTTCTCGGGTGACAAGGTTGAGAGCCTCTCGCGAGTCTGTAATCGCGTTCTCAAATTGATTGGTCTTAAACGATATTCGCGCGCGATCAATCAGTCCGAGGAGAAGAGCCGGACCGTTTTTTACTTCGTTGGCGATGGCGACGTGGGCAGAGGCGAGCACTAGGGCATCTGAATAGTGACCCGCAGCTTCGGCTTTGGCGCAGAGCTCATGCAACCGACCGGTGGCGACTATAGGGTTTCCGTGGGTCTCCTTGATGATTCGAGAGATCAGTGGAGCGAGGGTAGTGGGCGGAGGCGTGGACCTCCCTTTGGACTCATGCATACAAGACAACGTCAACTTCTGAACCGATCTCTGGATATCAGGGAGGCGCCGGCTATTCAAGCGTAGCGGTTAGGAATCCATGCCCAGCTGTCGTCGCGCTTCGTACAGAGCGATTGATACTGCGTTGCTCAGATTGAGGCTGCGAACGTAATCTGTCACGATCGGTATTCGTAGGATCTGATCGGTTGGATACCTTGAGAGAAAATCCTCACCGAGCCCCTTGGTCTCGCTGCCGAATACGAGGGCGTCCTCATGCGCGAAATCAGCCGTTGTGTAGAGTCGGGTGCCAAACTTTGAGAAGAGCCAGACTTTTCGAGGTTTCTTGCTGTCGAGGTAGTCCTCCCACGTTCCGTGGCGGGCGAGCTTAACATGGGGCCAGTAGTCCAAGCCGGCGCGTCGGACGGCCTTCTCGGAGAGGTCAAAACCGAGTGGACCGACGAGGTGAAGGGGGGTATCGGTAGCCGCACACGTCCTGGCGATTGAGCCAGTGTTTTGAGGGATCTGGGGTTCTACAAGGACGATATCCATCTTCTTTTCAGCGCTACGCTTTTCACGGCGCCAGGAATTTGTAATTCTGGGCACCGTCGATGTTTAGAGGCAGTAGGGTATAGTTCCGCCATGTTAAATTCAACTGTTGTAGGTCGTATTGATATCACCCCAGAGCTTATGATCCTCCAGGTCAAGCCGGACGGTGGGGTTCCAACCTTTCAACCAGGTCAATATGTTGCGCTGGGGCTTCCCGGATCGGCTCCCCGGTATGCGGGCGCTCCTGCAGAGGCAGAGGTTCCAGCTGCTGATAAGATAATCAAACGCGCCTACTCAATCGGGTCATCGCCTGCAAAGGGTGACTACTTCGAGTTCTACATCGCGATAGTACCGGACGGTGCTCTTACCTCTCGCCTCGCGGTTGTGAAGGCGGGAGACCGGCTCTTTTGTCAGCCAAAGGTTACCGGCACGTTTACTCTCGATGGAGTACCTGGCGACCACAACCTCGTGCTTGTTTCAACGGGGACCGGTCTTGCTCCGTTCATGTCGATGGTGCGTACTCCAGCAACGTGGACTCCGGGTCGAAAGATAACGATCGTTCATGGTGTCCGTTACCCACAAGATTTCGCCTACGCTGATGAGCTCTCATCATTCGCGTCATCGAACCCAGGGTTCACCTACCTTCCGATTGCGAGCCGCGCTGAAAGCTCGTTTGCTGGTCGTAAGGGGAGGGTGCAGGTCCTCTTCGAGGATGGCTCGATTCAATTAACGCCACAGGTTGATCACGTGTATCTCTGCGGTAATCCCGCGATGATCGATGACCTTGAGCGCGATCTTACCACAAAGCTTGGCTACGTTGTTCACTCGAAGAAGACGCCGGGTAATTTGCATGTGGAGAAGTACTGGTAGAGTGGACACGAAGCGGTATCGCTCTGTGATGATGCTCTGTTACGCTGAATATAGGGACTCAATAGTGTCCTTGTAGCGCGCAACGATCGCCTTGCGCTTCATCTTCATCGTCGGTGTAAGGAGTCCGTTCTCGATAGTGAAGTCCTCTGGAAGGATCTTGAAGTGTTTGATCGTCTCGTAGCTCGCGAGGGTCGCGTTCGCATCCTGTACGGCTTTTTCTACGAGTGAAACCACCGCAGGAAGGGTAGAGATATCAGTAGTTGCCGCGACATCAAACCCCTCATGCTTGAGCATCGCTTTGAGCTCTACGGTGTTAAGGGTGAAAAGCATCACGCAGTGCGGCTTGCCATCACCGAAGTAGAGAGATTGGGAGATAAAGGGGTGTTTCTTGAAGAGTCCCTCGATGCTTTGCGGAGGGATCTTCTTTCCGCCGGCAGTAACGACGAGCTCCTTCTTCCGATCGGTGATGTAGAGGAATCCGTCTTCATCAAGTCGACCAACATCGCCGGTGTGGAACCAACCGTCAGAGTCCCACGATTCTGCCGTCGCTTGTGGTCGGCGGAGGTAGCCCTGTGTGACGTTCGGACCCCGCATAATGATCTCTCCATCAGCTGGAGAGATGCGTATCTCGATCCTCTCAAGGGCTGGACCAACGCTCCCTATCTTTCGTTTGTTTGGAAGGTTTACGTTAGTGGCGACGCACGTCTCAGTGAGTCCGTACCCTTCGCAGATGAGGATGCCAAGGGCGTCGAAGAATTTATTGACGCTTGAGTCAAGCTTGGCGCCGCCTGAAATGCCGTGCCGGAACGTTGACCCGAAGAGCTGAGCCTTGACCTTCGCGCGAATTGGCGCCATCCCGTTGAAGAGGAGCTGCTCCAAGACTCCGAGTGGTTCGCCTTTGACTCTGCGCTCGTAGGTTTGCTGGGCGTTCTTCAGGCATAGAGAGAGGATCTTCTGCTGGAGGCTTGAACCGATAGCGCGCGCTTGGATCGCTGCAGCCATCTTTTCAAAGAGGCGGGGCACTGAAGGGAGAACAGAGGCTCCGGCTTCTCGGATATCTCTCGCTACCGAGGCAAGATCGACCTTTGATGTCGCGTGGTCGGTTATTGCGGGAAGGGCAAGGTGTGCTGAAGTGAGGAACCCTACATAGTACGCCAATCGAGCGAATGAGTGCGCGAGAGGAAGGTAGAGGAAGAGGGAGCCGTCGAGAATAAACACACCTGCATGGGAAACTTGCTCGACGTTGGTGAGGTGATTGCCGTGGGTTTGGACGACCCCTTTTGGAGGTCCGGTCGTGCCCGAAGTGTAGACGTATGAGGCGATGGTATCCCGCCCGATCTCCGCTGGTACTGGAGGGGGCTCGGCAGGGAGGTTCGTGTCGTTTATGATCGAGTTAACCATCAGTGCTGCGACCGCATCGACTCGCTCAAAGGAGATCACATGCGGAATGCAGAGCTGTTCCTCAGATGCTGGTGAGCCCTCTCGCTCGGGGATTGGGCAGGGGGACTTTCTTAAGAGCGCTATCTTTTGAGCCTGCTCCTCGTTCTCAACAAAGATGACCTGAGCTTTGGAATCAAAGAGGAGGTACCCAGCCTCATGAGCAGGGAGGCTTTGATAGACGCTCACTGCAATCCCGCCAAGGGTTTGGATCGCGATATCTGCAAGCATCCACTCCGGTCTGGTTTGTGACATGATCGCCACGGTTGAGCCAACGCCGACCCCAAGGGATTTGAGGTGGTGAGCGATGCGGGCGATTTTTGGTTTTGCTGATGCGTAGGTCTCGGTATGCCACACCCTAGTCGCGTCTGCTGATGGTGCCGTTGCCCAGCGGTACAAGATTGAGTCGGGAGCTTCCTGTGCGCGTAGCCAAAAGGCATCGGCGATGCTCTTTGAGCGTGCGACGTTGTCGTATTGATGTGCTTCGGATGCACTCATCGCGTAAAAAGGAAAGGGTCAGAGTCGTTAGTAGCTAAATATACCGTGGGGCGACTTGATTGTTACCGAGTTGTCCCCTTCAGAAGAGGTTACTCGCCCTATGACCTGGGCGGCAATCCCAAATTCTTTAGCACATGAGATCGCGTCGTTAGCGACCTCAGCGGGAACGCATGCTTCCAGTCGGTGCCCCATATTGAACACAGAGTACATCTCGTTCCAGGGGACCTTTCCGTGCTTTTGAATGAGTGAGAAGAGTGGAGGGGTAGGGAAGAGGTTATCCTTGTGATAGGCCACCCCGCGACCGAACCGTTTGATCTTAACCTGTCCACCACCGGTGCAATGAATGAGGGCGTGAATGTGCTGTCGAAGGTCCTTCAGCAGCGTTTTAATGAGGGGCGCATAGGTTCGGGTTGGGGAGAGGAGAGCTTCGCCGACGCTCATCCCAAGCGACTCGTGGTAATCGGTCACGTTGAAGGGACCTCGGTATGCGACCTCTGTTGAGAGATTCGGATCACAGCTCTCTGGGTATTTGCTGGCAAGCGATCGGCTTAGCAACACGTTGCGGGCGAGGGTGAGTCCGTTGCTCCCCATAGATGAGTTGGGGGCCTGTTCGAAGCGGGCGGTGCCTGTGTTACTAAAACCTACGATAACGTCGCCTGGTGTCACGTTGGTGGTATCAACGAGATCGGAACGCGGGATTCGAGCACAGAGGGTCGAATCGACTAGTATGGTTCGGCACAGGTCACCCACATCAGCGGTCTCGCCTCCACTCATCCGAATAATGATTCCCTCACGCTCAAGGGTGCCGATGCACTGCTTGTAGCCCTTGATAATCTCTGCGATCGCCTCATCTGGGATAAGTGAACGGTTGCGACCGATGGTATTACTGAGAATGAGTCCATCAAGACCGCCCGCACAGGCGATATCGTCTAGATTCATGACGAGGCTATCTGTCGCAAGCGACCGAAACCACGACGGGTCACCCGTCTCACGGTAGAGAAGATAGGCGACTATACTCTTGGTGCCAGCACCATCTGCATGGAGGAAGAAGGCGTAGTTTGGATCGCCTGCTGGATCGTCAACGGGAGAGGCAAAGTATCGAGCGGGTCCAGTTTCGCCGACTGCGGCAAGCACTCCACCTTTGGCTGATGATGCGCCGAGAGCGGCGTATGCTGAGCTTTCAGTGGAGTGCTTACTCATGTGGTCGGTCCCGGCGAATTACTTGAGTGATTTGACGAAGGCGATGATGTTGTCGAGGTCCGCAGGCTTAAGGTCGGACTGAGCTGGCATGAGAGGGCTCAATCCAACGCCGGCACCACCTTTTTGGAGGAGCTCTTTGAACTTTGCATCATCTGTCGCGTACTTGTATCCGCCTTCCTTCAGATTTCGAGGTTTCATCCCCTCGGGAATAGTTGCAGCTACGGGTCCGTCACCCGCGCCCTTCTCTCCGTGACACATGGCGCATCGTTGTGCATACAGTTGACCTCCCTTGGCTGCGTCGGCGGCGAACGCACTGCTCGTAGTAAGGAGAGCGGAAGCTACTGCTAGGAGAGTGATTTTTGTCTTCATGAATCCTCGTTATTAGTAACATTTTGAGCGCTGATAGAGCGCTGGCTGTCATCTAACAGCCGGGTCAAAGTATAGACCTGTCACACGCTGGTTGGAAAGAAAGTAGAGTTACGGTGTGACAAGAAAACTAGCCTTTCGAAGGGGAGCGTCATACAGTATGGAGAGGTCAGCTCGGTCTATGCGGGGTATATTTAGTGACATAACGCGGTTTGCTCGTTCCCGGAGCTCTGAGGAGTGGAAGGTATTTCTTTGGCAAAAGGTCGAGGGCTTAAGGGGCAGCATACAGGACAACGGCGAGAAAGCGGCCCTGGCAGCCTTCGGCATTGGCATATTTGTGGTCCTTTTCTTCAAACTCTTCCTGGTGCTCGCGGCGCTGGGAGCGCTCACTTTTCTGACCCTGTTGTGGCTCTCCGACTCGGGCAGGGAGGAGACCTAAGAGTTTTTCCTACCCAGGGTGGGGTTGCTGCTGGCTAAAAAACCTTGCAGCGCCTGAGGCTTTATCCGGCATCTTAACCGATATACTGCTGAAATGAGCGTCGATTCGTAAAGTTACGCTATTTCGGTGTCGATCCACCCTATGAGGATGTCGAGTGAGGCTGCCGTGCAGAAGAGCGCGATCCGGACAGACAAATTCATTTATGTAGCTCAAGACCTTGAAACTGCCGGGTTATTTTGGCACCCGGAGGTAGGTGACGAGGTCACGGACCGAGCCCTCAAAAACCCAGTATCCATATTGGTCGACCCGCAGGGACTCTCCCCCGAGGAATTGCGTTCAAATTTCATATGGCTCCCGACGGTAGAGCAGATGATCTACCAGTGCGAGGCTCGCCAAGCTGTGCTCTTCCATGCGGGCTTTGAGATGACGGGCAAGATCTGCGGATACAAAACGGTGATTCAAGCGCCGGTCGGACATATTGAGAGCTGCGCAGCTTCGTTCCGAATCTCGCTCGGCTTGGCGTTGCGCGATCTCTTGATGAGTGACGCAACGAATACCTTCAATTAAGAGCGATCTCAAAGATAGTATCGATGGTGGCGCTGCACTCACGCGGCATCCACGCGCGTCGGTGCGTTCCTCTCGCGCTCTCATGCATTCCATAAGCCGAAAACTTTGCACCCCTGGCCGGGCTGTTTGGCGACAAAACTGTACACACATCAGATTTTTGAATCGATGTGGATTCACCAATTTTCTGACGCAGGGGAATCAAAAATCTTACACGGTACCGTGTAAGTAGTTGTTTTTTTGACAAAACAAATCCCGAAAAGAGATGAGACCGTTCAGGCTTGTCAAGAATCTAACATTGATAGTCGTGCCTGGTACGGAGATTGCCAAATCTGTGACAGTCATTCGCTCGCTGTGAGGTGTTTAGGCAAGCGTCTGAAGGTTTTTAGTACGAAAGCAAGGACGGTGGGGTCAGGGAATTGACTCCTCTCGACAGCGAATTTGAACAAGGAAGGTTCTCATGATGCACCAAGCGATTTCAGGCTCCCAGGAACTCGTTCTCCCTTCAGTCCCATCACCTAGAAATCAGGCTGATCGACCGACATCTTTTCTCGGCATTGTAAGTGAGTGCTCTGAAATGCAAAAGATATTCGGTGTAGTCGAGAAGGTTGCCAAGACACGTTCGACAGTCCTTATCCTTGGAGAGAGTGGCACAGGTAAGGAGCTTATCGCGAAAGCTCTGCACTCGTTGAGTGCTCGAACCGGCAAGCTGGTGCCCGTCAACTGTGGTGCGATACCAGAGGATATCCTTGAGAGTGAGTTATTCGGTCATGAAAAGGGATCGTTTACGGGAGCGATCAACAATCGCGTAGGGCGATTCCAGTTGGCTGACGGCGGTACGATCTTCCTCGATGAGATCGCCGAGATGAGTCCTAAACTTCAAGTGAAGCTCCTGCGTGTCCTCCAAGAGCGCAAGGTTGATCCAGTCGGATCTACTCGGTCGATCGATGTTGATGTGCGTGTCATCGCCGCCACAAATAAAGATCTCGCCGAGGAGGTAAAAGCAGGTCGATTCCGCGAGGACCTATACTATCGACTTCAGGTCGTTCCGGTTGCTCTCCCAGCGTTGAGAGAGCGGGGCGATGATGTTCGGTTGCTCGCGCAGCACTTTCTATCTCGTCAGGGTGAGGACAATGGTCGACCCCAGCTTGCCTTTTCACCAGTTGCACTTGAGCTTCTTGCAGCCTACCGGTGGCCAGGCAACGTGCGTGAGCTCGAAAACGTTGTTGAGCGCCTTGCGATCCTATCCGATGGTGACCTTATCGAGGAAGCACACCTTCCTGAGCACATTGCAGAGCACCGCTCGATGCCGCAGGCACTCTCGCTCTCGGATCTAACACTGCCAGCCTCAGGGGTAAATTTTAACCAACTCGTAGATTCATACGAGAGCAAGCTGATTTCGTCAGCGCTCTCTCAAACAGGTGGTAATAAAAAAGCCGCGGCTAAGCTTCTCGGGCTCAATCGAACCACACTCGTAGAGAAGATAAAGAAGAAGGGGCTTGAGAGTAAAATCGAAGTACTTGTGACCTCCGATACGGATGGAGACCACGCGGATTTCGAGTGTAGTGAGGCTAGGGACTAGGGATAGTCGCGATGAAACGCACGCACAGTTACATTCTGAGAGCGTTCCTAATGCTCGTCCTCGTGTGGGCAGGCGGCGCGAGCGCGCAGCACCCAAGTGAGGTGCAGAAGCTCTCTGCCGAGGGGGATCACATGCGCGCACTAGCGATGTTTGAGATCCTTCCGAACAAGAAGGTTCTCACGGAAACGAGAATTGCTGCAGCGAAGAGCGCCTGGGCACTCGGTTTAAACCGGCAGGCTGCCCATGCCTTCGACGAGATCCTGCGAGATCCCAGCATTGCCCCTGATATTCGCACCCGTCTCGTACTTTCGCGCGGCGTTATTGAATACCAAGAGGAGCGTTACTTGGAGGCCGCACTCTATGCGGAGAAGGCGATCGGCTACATGCGTGAGAGCGTTCCCTTGCGAGGTCGGGCGTACCTGTTGTGGGGGCAGAGCCTCTTAAGAACTGGTGCCTACGCGAGTGCTCACGAAAAGTTTCAACATGCGTTAGCAGATGTGCAGACCTCTGATAAAGCCGAGGCTCACTTTGCGCTTGGTCTCGTTGAGTTAAAGCTCGGACGGTACACCGATGCACAGAAAAACCTTGAAGCTATTCCGATGGACCACGCACGCACTCCGGTTGCTGTGCGCATGCTTGCCTCTCTCGCTCTTGAGACGCACCAACACGACCGCGCTAAGTTTTGGATCGAGAAAGGCAAATCGGACTACCCGGAAGCATTCGTCGATAGCTGGGGAGACTATGGTCTTGTTCAGGTGGCGCTAGCGAAGGGAAGCC
>JALRCK010000139.1 GCA_023262305.1 Deltaproteobacteria bacterium | reverse complement strand
CCCCTGGGCGAGAACGCCGAGTGGAAAAAGTTGGAGCCGCCCAGGGGAGTCGAACCCCCGACCTACGCATTACGAATGCGTTGCTCTACCAACTGAGCTAGAGCGGCCCAAGAACCGAAAGTCCAGGTCTCTCTATACTAGACGCTGAACACCTCGAATTCGGACCGGGGATTGCCCCCGATCTGTGTAACTTTTTCATTTATACCGAGTCTCTCCGGTACTTTCAATGCGGGTAGGGGTGCCGGGCAGGGTGGGCCAAAACAGCCGTTTGAAGGATGGCGGCCGATCGGAAAAGAGCAAAGAGGAGTAGGTACGGGATAAGGGCGATGAGGTGATGCTCTGAGGTAACAAGGCACCGCACAACAGCAATCGTTAAGGAGGCGGTGGCTATGGTGTTGGCGTGTAATGCCCACAGCCTCATCCTCGGAGAGGGGGCTTGAGTTGGTGACTCGAGCTGGGCTACTGCGCTCAGAGTTTCGATCACATGAGTTGGGTGGCTATCCATGAGAGAGGAGTGAAACTCGAAGTGGTAGCCACGAACGAGGTGCCGGATGCGCATCGACCACCTGTTCGAGACCGGCAGGGTTCGAACGTACTCCGGCGAACATGAGATGGTGAGGGATGTTCCCCGTTGGGAGATAAGGACATTGGCTCCCCGCACCTGAAAGATGGGGATACAAGGATTCCCAAGGATGTGCAGAAACGCCTGATTTATCGCTATTATAGGTGTTTTGAAACACAGGAGAGTGAACGCGAAGAGGAGCATTGAAAATCCGTATCCTGTGAGTACAAGACCGAGAGCCGTTTGCGGAGAATCCCTGACGCTGAAGTGCTCAACGAGGAAGACGCCGAGGCAGAGAATTGCGCAGCCAAAGATGGCTTGGATGATCGTTGTTCGCGTTGGTTGATGAATGATCAGCGTTGGAGACGAAAGGCGAGTGGTCTCTGGGGCTCGAAGTAGGGAAGGGGATGCGAGGCGTGGATTCCTGAGAGCCTCCCGAACGCCGGCGATTGCGAGGTTTATCCTTACCGTCTGCTCTTGGGCTTTTGCTCTCAGTTTCGGGTCAGACTCAAAGCGGTCTGGATGCCATACGCGAATGAGGTCTCTATGGGCCGCTAGGGCCTCTTGAAGGGTCGCGTCAGGCGACAATCCCAGGGTGCGTAGGTGTTCGGTGAGTGCATCCATTTGTGACTGATATGGAGACCCTTGCCGAGGCTGTCGACTAAGGCATTGAAATGCCATGAGGTTTTAACTGCCACGACTTAATCTGTTTCTTTTATTAAACACTAATATCCATCGTAGTGTATTTATGCATCACATGCTATCATCGTATGGAATATATCAAATACGGCGGGTGATTTTGTGGTCACAGAGATACTTTCAAAACTAAGGGATTCGTACCGGGATGCAGTGCTTTCGGGAAACTCCGATCGAGCCCAGCAGGTCATCGACCAGGGGCTCGCAAGTGGAATTATACCTTCGAAGATCTACCTTGATGTGTTGATGCCGGTTCAAGTAGAGCTCGGCGCTTTGTGGCACAAAGGAGAGATAACCATTCCGCAAGAGCACATCGCAACACAGATCACCCTACGCCAGATGGGGCGTCTCAAGGCCCTGCTTAAGACCCGCCTCAAGTTGGGTCTCAAAGCAGTCGTGAGTTCGGTCGAGGGAGATCAACACTTCATCGGTGCCCAAGCTGTTGCAGACTTCCTGACGGTGGATGGCTGGGAGGTCGACTTTTTGGGAGCGGATGTTCCCACTGACCACTTGGTGCCGTTTACGAAAGCACGCGGCGCTCACCTCGTGTGTGTGTCGTGTTCCCTGACACCTCTCATCCCTGTCGCCACCAAGCTCGTACAGGAGCTCAGAAAGATCAATCCAGCTCCAAAGGTCTTGATAGGTGGCGCAGCATTCACGTTGAACCCAGAGCTCGCCGTTCAAGTCAACGCCGACGCGTACACGCCAGATCCTCAACAGGCCGTGATCCTTGCTCGACAGGTGTGCGGGATATTAAACGCTGAGAACTCCCTTGGGCTCTTCCTTCGAAAACTGGGACACTCGGTGCATGAATACCGAAAGCTCCGTGGGTTGAGCCAGCAGGAGCTCGCATCATCCTCAGACCTCGATCGGGCATATATAAGCGCGGTTGAGCATGGCAAACAGAACATCAGCATCGGGGCGATATCGAAGCTCGCTAAGGCTCTTGAAGTTAGCATTGAGGAGCTTTTGATCGGGGCTGAGTACTGATTGGGGAGTTCCCAAGAGTGGCTAGCCGAGGGATGGGATGTGCAGTCACTTACTCCCGCGCACGGTTTCAAGGGTCTAAGGGGAGCGGATGAGAGTGAGCTAAGTCGCGAAAACTAGCCCTACACCTTCCGCATCCTGACCTTAGAGTAACTGTCCACTCGCCCTGAGAGCTCTCTCTAACTCTGCTATGCGCTCAGCCTCTCGCTTCCGCTCACCTGGATCTTGGGAAAGCTGCCGTGGCGCGGATCCTTGACGTCTCTCTCGTTGCTCGCCGAATGGGCCGTTCGTGACCGTTGGAGGTTCTTCACGTCTATTGCAAGGATTCTTCGATGATCCCGTTGAGCCCTCACTCTCCGCTGAAATGCTGAGCTTGGCTCGCTTGTGTGTGGGCACTTTTTTTTCGGTGCATGTCGACGACGCTGGTCGTTCACCAACGAAATCCACTAGCTCCGCGTGAAAACGCTCCAATCCTCTTAGCCCCTCCTGCTGTAGAGCACCTGCTGCTATCAGGATCTGCAGATGGTCTCCAACTTCGTCATCAAATGATGAACGCGGAGCAACGACGATTGAAAAAGCCGCCAGCGCGGCACGCACGAGCGGAAATGCAGCATCTTGGGGAAGCACCACAACAGAATTCCCGAGAGTAAGCGATTGGCGAGCAAGGCGCTGCAGATTTGGGAGGGGATCGGTGACTCCTAACATGCTCTGTAATTCACTGACCATCGAGGCCACGCCGCGCATTCCAGCTCCCCTCACCAGAGAGACCTTCGCGTACTCACCCCCAAGCAGGGCTCCGGCAAGAGATCGTGCCACGCTCGTGGGCTGAGGCGCAAACGTTACGTCGGGATGAAAAAATACCTCCATGGTCATACCGTGGAGTGCCCCATCTGAGTAAGCCACCGAGACGCTCGAGCGTTTCGGAAAGATCCCGAATGCCAACTCCGTGTCACCGTTTAGCAACGCTAATTTCTCTGAGGTATTTGCCTGCTTGAGATCCTTAAGAAAGGCTAGGTTTCGAAAAAAAAGCTCCTCGTTGCGATCCATCAACGTAGGAGGGGCTTGCTCATCGTTCGCCCCCTCTCCCTGAGGTCCCGCTCTTTGAGCACGTCGGCTTTGACCATTAAAGCTTGCGGCGACAAACGGGCGGTCATTTCTCGAGGGATTGGATGGAGCGGGGTTGAGCAGCACTAGGGTCACCTCTCTTAGCAATGGTGAGTTGACGGAGGGTATCGCAGGCTCGATGTCGAAGCCATCATATCTTGGTTAGACATGCGTTAGGGAGCTTCGAAGATGATTCAGAGAGGCAAGCCAAGGGAGGATCGTCCAAGGCATCCCCAACATGCCGTGAAGAACTAAAGCGTTGACGACTGTACGCCCGTCACGCGGTCGTTATACTTTTTTTCCAATAACCGCTGCTGTATGCGGGGCAGGGTGCCCCTCAATCGTTCGTGTCGGATCGTTCGGATCCAAAAAATCCGCCAAACTTTCATACGGCGCAAACTTGGTGGCGCGTTGTTCATTTGTGGTTAATGGTCCAAAAGAGTGAACGGAGACCTCTGTGAACCCAGCCTCCTCAAATAGGGTGTGGAGGTGGTTTGCGGAGGGGATGACCCAAGCGTTCCGCATCTTGGCGTACCGATCACGCGGCTCGATCACAAGAGGCTTGTCGGAGGGTACGATAAGGCTTTCGAGTAGAACGTAACCACCTGATCGGGTTGCATCGAAGAGTCGCCGCACTGCTAGAGCGTGATCGCGTTGGTGGTAGAGCACTCCCATGCAAAGAATAAAATCAAAAAAACCCTGAAAAGCTTCAAGGGAGAGTATCCCCATGGGGACGAAAGCGAGGTTCGGGGTTCTTACGAGTGATTGAATCAACGCGAACTGTAGCCAGCACCGTTCAATCGGATCAAATCCGACCGTTATATCGGGCTGCAGCGTGGCGAGCTTGTGCATGAAGTAACCGTTGCTGCATCCTACATCCGCTATGCGCATGCCGGGACGTTGAGGGATCAGAGGAGCAATACGACTCCACTTCATGTGAGAGCGCCACTCTGTGTCGATATGGAACGATCCTAATGTATACGGCCCGGTTCGCCAGGAGATAAGCGAGGCACACAACTTCTCAAGAGCTTCGTAGTCAAACCTATCGGGCAACCGGGTCTCAATTCCATCGCCGATGACGGTTGAGGAGGAGAGGTGCCTATCCACGCCGTGAACCAAGGCTTTGAGATCCCTGTGGATCTGACTCCAATGAGGGGAGCGTTGAATGGTCTGCCAAATCTTCCGTGACTCCGCTACTACCGCGGTTGCGTCGAATTGCCCCTTGAATCGGGCTAATGGGGTGAGAGTAGCGTAGAGGGGAGGTAAGCTCGTCATGAGAGGTTTTGAGGTAACATGGAAAGTTGCGTTAATCCAGCATACCTATTTTGAACCCCTTTCGGCAAAAAATAGACTTAGCTAGCATAAAGGGTATGTCGACCTTCACTGAAACCACAGCAAGTATCACGGTGACGGTAGAGCCATCACCGATTCATGAAGAATCTCGCCCGCAGGATGGCGTATTTACCTTTGCATACACCGTGAACATCGAAAATCACTCAGGTGACACGGTACAGCTCTTGGAGCGCCACTGGATCATTGAGTCTGCCGGGGAGCAAACGGGGGAGGTGACGGGGCCGGGTGTTATCGGGCAGCAGCCTGTACTTCAGCCGGGTCAGAGCTTTCAGTATACCAGCAGCACGGTTATTCGCGACCCGATCGGCTCGATGCGCGGAAGTTACATCTTTCGTCGCAAGGAGGGTGGCTTCTTCACTGTGCAGATACCGAGATTTAACTTACTGTATCCGACCCTTTTGAATTAAGCGTTGGTAGTAGATCGAACGTTGCGAACACTCCGCGGTGGTCTGATCCGAAACCGTTGGGCAAGGTCTCCGCTGTCTTTGCGACTAAGGTGTCGCTGTGAAAGATGTAATCAATTCGAATGAGCCATGATGGCAGGGGATAGTGTGGACCTGGCCATGTGCCGCCGAGTAAGCGGTCACCTACGCTCCACGCGTCAGAGAGACCGAGCTCACGAATGATGCCGTAGACCCTGTTCCGGACGGTTGCATTCAGGTCTCCCCCTAAAATGATCCCGTCAGAGGGGAGTTTCTGCGCCTGAACGACTATGCTGCGCATGAATTTCTCCCGTTCGATGATCGAGTTAGAGAGCCTCTGCAGCTCGTTGTCCTGCTCCCGATTTCGGATCAGTGTGTGGGGTGGAATGGTGTGGAAGTTAATAACGCGCACCTGCTGGTGTGTATCGAGCTGCAGATCGATGAACTGAGGGAGTCCGAACCCTACAAGTTCCTGAGGCCCAGGCGTGGGGGTGCACGGGAACTTGGCGAGAACTCCCATTCCATAGGTGCCCACTTGGGGTTGTAGCGCCTGGCATGCGTACCGCGAACCAACTCTCTCAAGGATCTTTTGGGCCACGGGCGGATTCAACTCTTGGAGAAGAACGATGTCCGGAGATAGTCGTTCGAGAGCCTCGTAAAATCCCTCTTCAAGCTCTACGGTTCCCAAAACGTTGGCGTCCAGCACCGAGAGATGCTTTCCGATCGAGGCTGCAGCCCGATGCGACGCGAAACCTCCGCTGCGAACCTCTCCCATGACTGTAGGAATTAACACCGAGACGATCATCGAGTATCGAACGAGGATCTCGTTGGAGCTGGGCCGCCTGCCGGCGATCCGAGCGAAGACATCCGCAACAGCCGCGGCAGCGACAAAGACGATGAGAGCTGCAGGGGCAAAGACGTTTGCGACGAAAATCAGGATATTGTTTTCGTACTGCAGGAACCACGCCGCTAGATAGATCGCTGAGCAGCAGGTGAAGATCATCGCCATCGTCCTCGATATGCGTCGTTCGAGATGCGGGTAGCGCCGCCGTGAGTTGGGATCGTTCAGAGGGGGGGTGTGTTTCATGATGTGCTCTAGAGACCGGCAGGCGTCAAAGTATACTACAACGGCTTCTCTAGGAAACGGGGAGGGGGGAATAATCAGCCGTGGCAAGCTAAACTATAGATAGCTCGGCACTTAACGTGGGTCACCCAACTC
>JALRCK010000138.1 GCA_023262305.1 Deltaproteobacteria bacterium | reverse complement strand
CCTGCGAGTGATCATTTTAAATCGCGAGCTAGCGAGCGATTTGCCCGAGTGCCTCGCCCGACAGGGCGAGAATAGCGCGAAGGGTATAACCTTATGGCAGGTTCGATCCCTGCCGAGCGCAGTATCTTTTCTACCCAAACTTGGCTTCGCCAAGATTTGGGTTACGACCAGGGGATTCCCCTGGACCCCATTATGTTCCATCGGAACATAAGAGTTCCCCCGGCAAGGCTTGAACCTGCGAGTGATCATTTTAAATCGCGAGCTTCTGAAAGCGACACGGGAGGGCTCACTCTTACGGTGTCGTAGGACCGCGCCTCAACCAATCGGTGATGAAACTTCCACCGACCTTAAATCCATACAAGATATTTGAGATCCCCCACGCGACCGTAGCGGCCCCCGTGTACGCGTTACCAGAGAGCAGTGATAGCACACCGAGAGAGATATCGCCGGCTCCTCCAACAATTACTGCGGTTCCGCTCGGGCGAGTCGCTCTCCCACTGACGAGCGGGAACAACCCGCGAGCGACTCCCATCGCCGCAAGCATCGTACCTACTCCAAAGAGAGCGGTCGTCCCGAAGCTGCTCATAGCTTGGGGAAGATTCAGTTGATGGAGGATAAGAGCAAGGTTGGCGGAGCAAAAACTCGCCCCAGGATCTTTCAGGACCGTCTTAAATCGCTCAGGGAGAGCATTCCACGTGCTCGTTAAGTAGCGTTCGAATCCTGTACACTCTCGCGCGGGAGGGGAATATCCTTGATTCCCAATGTGAGCCGCCGCGCTCGCTCCGATAGCAAATACGGTGAAGACCGCACCGATGAAGGGGTTCCCTGTCCCGAAACCAACGGCCGCCGAGTAGAGGTAACAGATAGCTTGAATCGTAGGAGCTAGACCGGGGCCATGTAATTTCTCGGTGAGCAAGCCTACTAGGCCACGACGCGGGGTCCCTGCTTGCGATTCGAAGACATTATTCTTATCACTTCTCTTTTGAGTAGCGACTCGAAATTCATTGAGCGCGGTCCACACGGCGGTGCACCCGAGGGCCACGGCTCCGAACGTTGTGATCGGAATCGTTATAATTGTCGAGCCGATAGCGGCCACGACAGGTCCAGAGCTCGCTATAGATGCAAGCCCTGTCACGAGAGAAGTGGCCCGGCCTCTCGGCGATTCCGCATGTGGGCCAGGCTGCGCTTGTAAACCCGTGGCAGGGAGCGAAACAGGCGTTGCCACGCTCGGAGGAGCCTCTTGCGCTCCCTCGCAAATCAATTTTTCTGAGAGCACGTTATCCGCGTTTGCGCTCGCTGTAGGGAGCTCCGATTGAGTCTTGTGGGTAGCTGCGCTCGAAGGTGCGATGAAAGAGGAATTGGCTAGCGGGTTTTCTACCTTAGGGGGCAGCGCCTCCCCTTCACTAGCGTGCTCAGAATATGAACGAAGGTCAGAATATGAACGAAGGTCCCTGGCGTGATTGAATCCTCTCGCGTCAAGCATGTATACCTCCTTTACTGATCGTACGGGAGCTCAATCCCCTAACCAAAACAAATGGGGCCACGAGCAGAGAATTTTTGGTATGTGCTTGATACGATGTCACTACGTCCTGTTATCAGGGTCGAGATCGCTACCTTAGCCGGGCGGTTAAAAAAGGCTCCGTGGTGCGCGTTGCGATAGTTTGGCTGCGCTGTTGGTGGAGAAGTCGGGGACATTTTCAGTGTATCTGAACGGATACACCTGCAGTTTCTACGTCGCCTGCACCTGGGCTCGCCTCAACCTCGTAGAGGGGAGGGGTTTCGGGTGTTCGTCTCCTGTAGTGTTGGAGCTTAGCCTTTGCCTTTTCCCACGTGTAGCGCCTTCAGCATGCAGGCTGGTTCGGGAAGGTGAGGCTCGTGTTTGTGTCATAATTGGGTAGGAGCAGGTCTGGCTTCAGGGAGAGCCGTGCGCCTGCGGTCACGAGCGCAGTGTGTGCTTGTCGGGACTCCGGATTTGCTGACTCCGGATTTGCTGGGAGACGGGCGGCTCGCTCTGGGATAACATGGCACTCGAGCGGAGCGCTTTGGCGCGCCCGCTCATTGCAACATTCTCCACGCCATGTAACTGATGCCTCTTTCTTTTTCATGACGGACTATTCGGCGAAGCGAGCGAGAGGTTGCGGATTAAGGTCGGGAAAAGCGCTCCGGGTGCAGAGAAAAGAAGTAGCCCGGGTACAGAGAAAAAACGCCTTAAAACTCAGGCTGAGAACTGAAATTATAAGCCTCGTACAAAAGTGATAAGTCGCTACATGCGCCGAAGTAGTATGAGGCTCCGAATATGGGTAGCGCCATACTCACAAGTAGGTGTTCCTTCGATGAGCCCTATTTTGTATTCCTGGGATGGATGTCTGTGGTCTTGGCTTTCTTGGCGCGGAACACACCTTCGAGCGCCGTATGGATCGCGCTCCTTTCCCGCCTCGTTAGCGGCTCTCCGGCACGGGCACTGTAAGGATCTGGGTGCTAGAGTCTTCATAGACCTTTTTCAAGAGAGGATTACTCGCGAGGACGTCGACCTCGGGGAGTGTCCGACATGTCTCTCCGTCAAGCCCTGTCACCAGTTCGCATACATCGGTCGCGACATACGAGATGCCCTCTCTCTGTAGTTCCTCGACCTGCTTCGCGTGGTCCAACGTCGCCACCTCCTTTAGCCAGAGGACTCGCTCTTCATATGGATAGCCAGCCCCCGATACGAGGGCCTTAGGGCCGATGAAGACCCTGCGCCCCGCTACCAGAGGGGGTTGCTCTCCCCGAGAGGCGGAGAGGAACACGGAGTTTCGCGGTGTGTTTTGAGCGATCCATCGCGCGGCTGGGCTACTGAGGTGATAGGAGTGGGTCTTACTAGCCAGCCTAAAGAGGGAGCACGCATCGATAACGCCTGAGAGCGTCAAAATCAAAAAAATGAATTGCCCACTCAGCCGTTTCCAGGGCTTCAAGGAGGTGAGAAGGGCGGCGACTAGCGCCGCTGACACGATACTCCACATAATTGTGCCAGCGTTTATAAATTTATGACCTTGGGGCGCGGACTCCGAGATCTGGCAGGAGAATATGAAGGCTACAAGGATAGCGCCCCCAAACCAGAAGAGCATACCCTCTTGACCGCGTCGACGCCCCGCGATCAAGGCGAAGAGCGGCAGGATTCCGAAGAGCCACAAGAAATAGATTAGGACATCAAGAGGCGCGCGTGAGTCCAAGAGGAATCCAAATCGCACTGTTGGATGAAAGGGGGTAGAGTGGAGAGCGCCGTGGGTCACGAGGCTTGTAATGATCACCCCACTCGCGAGAGCGGGAAGGATAATGAGCAGAACTTTGCCTCGGTATCTCTTATAGAGTGTTAGGGGTGACAGCGCTAAGAGGGTAGCGATCAGGGCTGAACCATTCCAGTAGGCTCCTAGCCCCAGGAGTAAGCCGAGAAAGCCGTAACTCCACCGTGAACGATCCCGCTGTCCAGCGCTTAAAGGTGGTGTCCAAAGACAAGCGATCAAGGCTAGGAGCATCCACGCGAAACCGTATGGGAGGTGTCGCTGGTTTAGGTATACCTGAGGGGAATATATGCCCCATATCTCATACGGTGTGACCCCAAAGACGAAGGGGGTGCGCGGAGCGGCCGGGAGTTGATGTCCGCTACCGAGAGTAGCTGAGAGCCAGTCTACCCAACTGAGTGAACTTCGGAATAGGCATAGAACGATCGCGATCCCGGCGGCCCAGAGAGAGTTTGATATTCGCCAGGCACAGAAAGAGACTAACGATAGGAAGCTTCCGAGCGCTAAGGCGGAAGGAAGGTTAAGCGCGATTGAGAGAGGAGCGCCTAGAGCCTCAAGAGTCCCCCCCCCGAAGTAGAAGAGGAAGTGGTATTGAATGGGCCGACCCGCGAAGAATGGGTACTCGGTTGGAAAATTGTATCCAGCGGAGAACGAGCGTATCAAGGCGACGTGGGAGGAGTGATCGAAGCTTAGGTTTTGCGGAAGAGAGACCTCCTCTGGACCGAGCGCGGTAATCCCGAAGGTCAGTCCGAAAGCCATCACCCAGATCACGGAAACCAGTAAAACCTCGGCCCATGAAAGCTCCGCCCGACCTGAGACGTTGAGATGACCCGTTGGATGTTTTCCGATTACGAGTGAGAGAAGGAGGAGAAATCCGAGGACGATCCATGCGCACCAAACCAGCGAGGGGCTCAGGGGTATTGAGACAGCTAGCCCCTGCATGACGATCCAGAGGATTGATAAGCACAACGTGTAACCGACACACCAAGCGAGGGGGACGCAACACAGGGCCAGCGAGAGGAAGGTTCTTTGCCCGAGAGCGGTGTGTATCGATGCCCGCAAGGGAGCTGTTAAGCGCCACCCGAGGTAGAAGATGAGTGATAGGTATATCCAGGGCACGAAAGATTTATAGCACGCGAGAGAACGTGGACAAGCCGTTCCCCAACTCCTCGACGGGCGCTTGTGAACCCTTCCGCTGGTGAGCCCCCTTAGAGCGGTATCACCTATCCTCGTTCAGTGGGTGGCTCCAACACAGAGCCTCCGGTTCGTCAGAGCTTTCGGGGCACGATACGCTGGTGTACGGTGCCGATATGGCTACCCTTCGAATTACCCTGCTGGCCTTTGGCGTCTTCGTGGCTCTGACGATCAGTGAGATATCCCTTCGGTGCTTCATCGCCCAACGAACACCCGCCGAGCTGAAGAGAAATTATCCACCGATGTTCGAGGAGAGCGCTGTCTTTCCCTACAGGCTCCGAAAGAGCTTCTCTGGACGACTCACTACCAAGGAGTTCGACACTTCTATCCGAATCAACTCCCAGGGCTATCGTGGGGCAGAGGTCTCTCCGCCTGGGGAGCGAGTCCGAGTGCTTGCTCTCGGAGACTCCTTCACATTCGGTTGGGGAGTGAATGAGGAGGATGCCTATCCGCGGCGGCTAGAGGCGTACCTAAGGTCGGAATTTCCCGACCAAGATGTCGAGGTCATTAATGGCGGATTCGCCGGTGGTTATAGCCCCGACACCTACTACCTCTACCTCAAGACCGAGGGGCTCGAGACGCGACCTGATCTCATCATCGTGGGGTTCTTCATCGGAAATGATATCGACCATCCGATGGGAATGGAGGATGAGTGGAGGGAAGTTGACGCGAGCGGCTTTCCGCTCGCGATACGGAGTCGTTACTTTGAGGTTGTGGATAATCTGTGGGTCTCAAAGATGGTCCCGCTGCGCTACCGGATACCGGTGCTGAGTCGCTCTCATGTGTTCCAAGCCGCGGTCGACAGCTTTGCGAGAGTTACAAGTATAGTAGCCGAGCTCGCGAAGCGCGACCAAGTGTCAGAGACCTCACCTTTCGTGGATGAGAGACCGAGTATTCCATACATATACCAGGAGGTTTATCCAGAGAGAACGGAGGTCGCTGTGCGCAAAGTTCAGAGGCTCTTCATTGAGATGACACGGCTAGCAAACGAGCGAGGTATCCCGATCGTCTTCGCTATGCTTCCCCCACGAGAGCAGGTGCATGAGGCGCCGTTTGACAAGTCTCAGGGGCAGCTTGATAAACCTCAGGTTATCTTCTCCCGTTTCTTTCAAGAGCACGAGATCGCGTACATCGATCTTCTTAAGCGTTTTAGAGAGGAGGGGAGCGGAAAGGAGCTCTACTACCCAATCGATCTACACTGGAATCGTGATGGGAACGCCCTCGCGGCCGAGCTCATCGCGGAATACATCAAGGCTCACTATGCGATAGCTGCGCCGAGCACTGAGACGCCTTTAAGCGCCGCGTTTAAGAGGACTCGGGAGTAGGTTTCTCTGTGGCGCGTCAACGCGGTCATGCTATGAGTCTAGCAGGGTGGTTAGGTAAAGCCGTTAGCCCGTTTCACGGGAGGAGCCTATGAAAATCGTTCGTATCGCTATCGTTGCATTCATCCCGTTCAGCTCTGTGGCCGCTGATTCAAGCCTCTCTGACCTGAAGAGAGAGTGGCGAGCGTGCGCGACCGACGCTGATTGCGGGGTGGTGCACGTCAATGGATGTCCGTGGGACTCTATTCCGGTCGCGACGAAGTACACGGCCGAGGTTCGTGATTGGGCGCGACTGGAGAATATGCGGCACAACTGCGCGCGTGAGGCGGTCTCTGACGAACTCAAGCGAAAGATGCGAGCGGTGTGTGCCCGCGGAGTGTGCGAATTTGAGTCGCTTTCGAAACTAGCGTTCTGACCATACCAGGGCGCGAGCAGCGCTGACGATTGAACGTTAAGGAACACCTACTTGTGAGTAAAGCGCTACCCGTATTTAGGCCCCACACTACTTCTGCGCCTCTAGCGACTTATCACTTTTGTATGGGGTCTATAGT
>JALRCK010000137.1 GCA_023262305.1 Deltaproteobacteria bacterium | reverse complement strand
GAAGGTATACTCTATCCCGGTCGTTCGGGGAACCAAAAGATCTGTTCAATTTTCGTTGATTTTTGATGACGTTTTCCCTGTTCGAGGGAACGTCCTGCGCGAGCCCTCAAAGCCGTCATTCGACTCCCGGTCTGCAAACAATCCTCAACTGTCTACTGGTTCAGTCACGTTGACACGCACACTCACTTTGATTGAGAGCTCCAAGAATTATTCGGGTAGCTAAACAACCGATACGGCTGATGATAGTGGAATTCTTCACCCAAAGAGCTCATGACGAGACCCGCGACCAAACCGCGTTCGCCAACACGCGAGAGCTGTTGCAACCGGCCTATGCCACCAACGTCCCAACGAGGTCGTAACCAGAGATCTCTGTGATCTTAACCCGACCGAGGTGTCCCGCCTCGACCGTTCCTATCCCCTCAACAACGTCATTAATCAGGATCGAACCATCTACTTCGGGAGCCTGGAATCGAGTTCGAGCAGCCAGAAGCATCTCCGTCTCTTCATGGGGGCCCTCAACGAGCGCCTCAAGCTCCTGACCGACGTACTCTTCGTTCTTGGCTATTCGCACCTTCTGTTGGGCGAGCATGATCCGATCGCGACGCACTCGCTTCTCTTTCTCAGAGAGCTGGTCCTTCATATCGTAGGCAGTGGTTCCCTGCTCAGGTGAGTAGGTGAATACACCAACACTTTCGAAGTGTCCCTCTGCAACGAATTTCTCAAGCTCGGCAATGTCGGCTTCAGTCTCGCCGGGGAATCCAACGATGAAGGTCGTTCGCAATTTGATTGAGGGCGCCTGCGATCGGACGTACTCAACGAAGCGCCGCGAACCAAATCGCCCAATCGGTCGCTTCATAGCTTTGAGAACCGTCTCGCTTGCATGTTGGAGCGGCACATCGAGATAGTTACACACGGACGGAAGCTCAGTTATCGCTGCTAAGAGCTCATCATCAACACCAACTGGGTAGGCATAGAGGAGGCGAATCCATTGCGCAGCCTTTGCCCTGTCGAGCGAATGGAGAAGCTCAACGAGTCGAGCGTTCCCGAGATCCGTTCCATACGCGGTGAGGTCTTGCGCAACGAGGTTAATCTCCTTAACGCCCTGCGCCCCGAGAGCTTGCACCTCCCGAGTAATCGACTCAATAGATCGACTTCGCATCGCACCTCGAATCTGAGGGATGATACAGAACGCGCACGGTCGATTGCACCCTTCGGAGACCTTGACGTACGCCATATGGGAGAGCGAGGCGAGGTGCCGAGGCATCGTCTCATCGTAGAGAAAGTACGGGCGCGCTCCCTCATGCAGGATGTCGCGAAGGGCGTCATCTTCGCCCAGGGCCATCTGTCCGACACTCAAGAGCCCATCGAGAGAGATAAACGAGTCGACTTCAGGGAGAGCCTTCCTTATGTCTCCTTTGTATCGCTCAACCATGCACCCGGCTACAAGGAGCCTGCGCAGACTTCCGGACTTCTTCAATTCAGAAAGCTCAAGTACGCAATCGACACTCTCTTTGACCGCACTCTCGAGGAATCCGCAGGTATTCACCACCGCTACATCCGCTCGGCTAAGTTCGTTGACGATCTCGAATCCGGTGTTCCTGAGAACCCCAATCATGACCTCGGAGTCGACCTGATTCTTGGCGCATCCTAGGGTCACGATAGCGGCTCGTCCCGCGAAGCTCTTGCCCTCACGCGCTTGAGGCTCGGTGATATTGACGGCCACAGAGGAACAGCTCTTTGCTGGCTCGTCTCCGAGCGGGAGGATGGATAATGCTGAAGACTTCATAGTGTATGACTAACGGGACAGACGTCTGTCCATTACATCTACACCTTTTGGGTACTCTAAAACAAATCGGGCCGGGTCACTGGCGGGCACCTTGGTTGAGAGATTTGCGAACACAATAGCGGTCGTATTTCCACCTAAGGAGCTGATTTTAGCACCTTTTGGTAAAAACTGGGCGGTATCGACCAAGAGGTCAAATCCCTCCAGGGCATCCCCACCCCCATCTTTTTCGGCATTTTTATGAGGTACCAACCGTAAAATGACCCCATCTGACCCCTGACAGGCCCCCTTGAGGTCAAAGTCTCGCGAGAGGTTGCCTAACCCCATCATGAACGACACCGGGAGGCTAGAGAGGAGCACATTCCCGATTTCATCAATCACCACCTGGCGATTCTCCGGTTGATACAACCACAGGGTGCTCCGGTTTATCACTACCACCTGCGGATGAGGCTTCGTGTACACCCAGCGCATCTTTCCGGGCTTGCCGAACCACATCTCTCCCGAGCTCGCTTCCTGCTCATCCAGGGCGGCGACATAGGAGTCCTGCCGGAAATCACCGTGAAGGGTCTCAATGCCCGAATATCGCTGCTGCACCTTCGATAGAACCTCTTGCGCACGCTCGGTCGAGAGGTCACTGCCAGCCTTGCACGAAAAATCCTTCATCTCACCCGATGCCGTCAGAAACGGCGACACGATACCGAAACCAAGCGCCCCGAGCGTGACTATCGCGTTAGTTATGAGCTTCATCAGAGGTCCCCTTCTCTTCCACACGTCGGTGGGGAGTCTACCATGTATGTAGCAAACCGCCACTCCGGGGTTCTCGCAATTTCCGATTGCGAGCACCCTGCCAAAAAGGGAAACTTACAACTATGGCGAATCCCCTCCCTAAGATATCGATCATTACCGTCTCCTTTAACCAGGGGGAGTTCATCCGACAGACGATTGAGTCGGTCCTCGCACAGAATTATCCAAACTTTGAGCACATCATCGTAGACGGTGGCTCGACTGATTCGACCCTTGATATCCTCCGGTCGTATCCACACCTGTTGTGGACCTCGGAGCCTGATCGGGGTCAGTCTGATGGTCTCAACAAAGGTTTCTCGCGCGCAACCGGAGATATCATCGTGTGGCTCAACTCCGATGATTGGCTCGCAGAAGGGGTATTTCACGAGCTGGCGCACCACATGCAGGAGTATCCAGTGGTGATCGGTCAGGCAGCCGAGACCGATCGGGAGGGAAAGGTTACTAGGATAGTCAAGAATCCGGCGCGCTCGTTTTATGACCTCATGAGGTACTGGATCCCCTTCGCATGGGTAGCACAAACCTCGGTGTTCTTCTCCCGTGCCGTGCTTGAAGAGATGAAACGCCCCGACGGTACATACCTTGATGAGGATCTCTACTTCACGATGGACCTCGATCTGTGGATGCGAATCGCAAAGAAGTATCCCTTCTTGAAGCACATTGATCGCGTACTGTCCTACTATCGAATCTACGACACCAACAAAACCGGAGCGAACCCCAACGCGACCCAGCGAGAGTGTTGCAGAAATTTTAGACGGCATGTGAATGGGCTCAATGCCACCGAGCAGCGGCTGAGCTATATCATCCCGGTCAGAGCTCCTTCCGAGCTTCTGACGGTAACGATTGCAAACCTTACCCAACAATCATTTCTCGATTTCGACATCCTTCTCGTTGACTACGCTTCCACACGCCAAGAATCCAAAGAGATTCACAAACAATTCCTCAACTTTGTAGACGCAGTACCTCAGATCACCATCCGTCACACAAAGTCAGAGGGATGCGACGAATACTCCGCGCTCTCAACCGGAGTGCGCAAGGCAGTCGCTCCAACGGTGGCCTTCTTGCAACCAGGCGACACCATCAGTCCGGACACTACACGCGATGCCATACAACTTTTTGCGCGGGATGTAACAGGACTCGTACTCCCGAATATTCAGGGCAGTATCGACCTGTCGCGGTTCTTTCCGCCGAACCAAGGCACGAACGCTGCGGAATTCATCGTTGGAAATTTCTTCTATCCAAACATTATTGCACGCAGGATAGCCCTACTTGAGCTCGACACGTTTAGAAAGGCGGACGATCCTGTCTATGCATGTAAAGAGCTGCTCACCCGCATTCTTTTCAGGGGGTGGTCGGTGCAGGGAGCCCCTCAGATAGTGATCAACCCGGTAGCACGAGACTACGCTCAGGAGAACGCTGCTGCCGAGACCCGCCGCGAATCGATCGCTCGAGAGATTGCGTCGGTGATGCAACGGGACTTTGATATCGATCCCTTTGCAGAGACCCGTGCCCAGACGGTCGACCCCCGACCACTCATTCGAGCATTCCCCTAGTGGAGAGAGTGGTCTATCAGATGGCGAAAGAGAAAAAATACTTGCCACACCACCAGCGGTGCCGTAGTTTCAGAGAAAAGCGGTAAGGTTTATGCTTAAAAATCAAAAGTTACAAACCCAATCTGGAGCATCACTCGTTGAGTATGCGCTCCTTGTGTCTCTCATAGCGATTATCGCTATCGTTGCGATTAGGACACTCGGCAATACCATTAGTCAGCAATTCAGCCGGACAGCGCTCCAAATAAGCGGCTAATCAGATTAAGCGGTTGAGGGCTCAAGGGTCAGCTTGCCCCCTCCTAGTAACCTACTGGAACCACTCACTATCACTGCCGCCTGCGGTCATCAAATCACTGCACCCCCCATTAAGCACGTGTCATCCTAACTAGCTGACGGGAGAGCTTTTTCTCCGGTGTGGATCGACACATATGCATACCCACCTCAACACGCCACCACTCTACCTGATCGTTCATAGTGACCACCTCCTGGACCCTTTAGGTCCCAACAGCGGCGCGGAGATGGCAACCCTCAACCACGCGCGCTACCTCGCAGCCACTGGGCGAAAGGTGTGCCTTGCAGCGAGACTGAAACAGAGCATCACTTTCGACCGCGGCGTTCACTTCATCGATCTCGGAGCTTCATACGATATTGAGCGTGCTCTTGATTGGGCAGACGCACAGGGCCCCTACGTCCTCCTCGCTGCTGGTAAAGCGTTCTCGATCGTGCTCTCACGCAGGCGAGAGCGATGCATCAAGCGACTCCTCATCACTCACGATCGGTGCGCGGGCGATTCCGGTCTAAAGCCTGAAGTGCTTGAAACAATCTGCGACGGAATTATCTGCGTATCCCACGCACAGAGAGATAAATTAGCGAATGAGGGAGCCCCGGAGCACAAGATGACCGTCGTCCACAACGGCGTCGACTTCTCAATCTTCTCTCCCTCCCACCCCCAGCAGCATCATCCGCGTCGCCTTGTCTTCTCCGGCGCTCTTGTGCCTGATAAGGGTCTCCACCTCCTCCTGGGAGCATTCATGGACCTCAAGGCGAAGTACCATGACCTTGAGCTTGAGGTGTTCGGCAGCTCCTCACTCTGGTCGCGCAAGGACTACCTTGATATCGAGTCGCTCTCCAAGCAGATTCCAGGGCTCACATTCCACGGAAAAACTGGACAGACAGAGATTGCGACTGGATTCCGCCGGGCTGGCATTTGCGTTGTTCCATCAATATGGTTTGATCCCTACCCGCTCACATCCCTTGAGGCTCAAGCGTGCGGAACCCCTGTTGTAGCTTTCCGCATGGGAGGATTACCAGAGGGGATTGTCAACGGCACAACCGGGATCGTTGTCGATGAGATTAGCCAAGAAGCTCTCACGCGGGCACTCGACCAACTTCTCGCGGACCCTGCGCGACTGCAATCGATGTCTATGAACGCCGCAACACACGCCCGAAATTCATTTCGATGGGAGATTGTAGTAGAGAAGATGATCGCGCTTTGCGAGACGGTTTCGATCAATGATGTGATTCGAGTGCCGATCTCGCTACAACCATCCGAACACTCCGCACCTCAAAAGAGCGAGCCCCAGCCGAATTGAGGTAGGACCAAGCCAAACCTAGTGGCAAAAAGTAGTCCCCCTCTACCAAACGTGCTAGACCAAGCGCATGAACGATCTTCCACATTGCCCGAAATGCAACTCCGAACACACGTATCAAGACGGTCTCTTTTTCGCATGCCCCGAGTGTGCCCACGAATGGAGCCCTGAGGAGGTCTCGCCTGAAGCGCAGGAGGTTTCAGGTGTAATCAAAGACGCCAACGGAAACGTGCTGCAGGATGGGGACACGGTAACCGTTATTAAGGACCTCAAAGTAAAAAGCTCCTCCACCGTTGTGAAGGTTGGAACGAAGGTGCGAAACATCCGACTAGTCGATGGCGACCACGACATCGATTGCAAGATCGACGGCATCGGTGCAATGAAGCTCAAGTCGCAGTACGTAAAGAAGATCTAGCGCAGCAGCGTTGTGCAGCATTGTGGGTCCGCCTACGCTATCGCAAGCCCGCACGTCGGAAGGGCGAGCGTGTCGCTCGCCTCGTTGCATGACTGAAACACCAGCCGCCACACGCAGCTTTGTGGCGACCGGCACGGTCGCCCTCCCATATCACAACCCCGCCCATCGGGAGGGCGAGCGTGTCGCTCGCCTCGTTGCATGACTGACACACGGC
>JALRCK010000136.1 GCA_023262305.1 Deltaproteobacteria bacterium | reverse complement strand
AAGATCCTTGTCTTTAACCAAGATTGGTTTGTCGCTGAGCTCCGAGAGCTTGGTCATGAGGTCGTCATGTGCGGCACAGAGGCACACATGGAGAATCGCCTCCCCTTCATGACCAATACCCTCTCTGCAGTGCTCGCACAGCTCGGTGACTTCTCACCTGATGTGATCCTATGGCACGACAACAGCCTCCCTACATTCCTTCTTGCTGGTCTTGAATCAACCAACATCCCGATCGTTTTCTTTTCGGTCGACACCTTCCACCATGAGTCGATGCACACCTTCATGGCGCCGATCTTCGACCATGTACTCGTCGCACAGAGGGACTATGTCAAAGTATTCGATGAATCAGGTACTCCCGCGACCTGGCTTCCTCTGTGGGCACCTCGCTACGTCGAAGCGAGTGATGAAAAGAAGTGGCCTGCAACCTTCGTGGGCAACCTCAACCCCCGACTTAATCCCCGACGTGTCGCATTCTTTGAGGCTCTCAAAGATCTCATTCCAATCCATATTGCCCAGGGCAACTACTGGGAGTTCTTTCCCTTCGCTGACATCGTTGTAAATCAAACGGTGAAGGGGGACCTCAACTTCCGGACCTTCGAGGCGATGATGTCGGGGGCTCTCCTGCTGACGGAGCGGACTCCAAACGGTTTACTTGAGATATTTCGAGAGGGCGAGCACCTCGTCACGTACAGCCCCGACAACGTGAGCGAGGCTGCGGAGAAGGTAACCCACCTCCTGCAGCACCCGGAACAGATGCGCGCAATCGCGAGGGCTGGACGAGCAGAGATCTTGCGGAACCATACGGCGAAGAGCCGCGCACAAACGGTCCACCAAATACTCTCCTCAGTCACAAAACGCACTCCTGCCGTAGATCGAAACTTCCGTGCGATGGTCAATCATGCCATGAGCAACCTCGTCACAAAGCGCCATACACAACGCCACTCAGCGTACTCACTCGCTGCGTGCCTCACCGCAGCACAACACGGGCTCAATGAGGGCGAGCCCCTCTCGGATACCCAGGCGAGCTACCTCGTGCGCGCCTGCTATGCGTACGATGAGGTCACTCAGACAAACCTCGGAGAGCAGCTCATCGCTCACTTTGCGATGCACATGCCAAAGAGCCCTATCGTGGCGCTCACCTGCATCAGAAATCTCCTCAACTCTGGGCGAAAACTCGAGGCTGAAGTGATAGCATCTCGGATGAGCGACCAGGCGCCAAGCGAGATATTTGTCTGCGCAGAGCAAGCCGTGCAGTCAATTCTTGATGCAGTCAATTAATACCGTACATCCGAAAGTTTTTTGTCGAGCAAGAGATTGCCGATTGTGAGGCTTCCATTCTCCTTGAGAACGAAGATGACGTAGAAACGTTCACTTCCATCCTTTACGAAAAAGGATCTCGCGAACCCGACCCCTTGTACGTTGTCGATGCGCCGATACGTTGGAAAGGGTTGGTCAACGAGGTGCGGCTTCACGTATCCCTGAAAGAAGGGGATGAATCGTTCGTCGATGATGAGATCGATCGCCCCCGGTCCGCGCTGCTCCATACGAATAGTGCCTGGACTGAGCATCGCCTTGAATGCCTTCGCATCCCCGCGCACTAGGGCCTCTACTGCCCTATCTGCTACGGCACCGTACTCGGTTACCATCGCTTGTGGCACCTCTACCTTTCCTGAATCGGCCCCAAAATCTGCGAACGCCGCGTCGAGGTTGACGAGCGCGGTCGTGCTAAGAAAGAGGGTAAGTGTCGTAAACAAACGAATAGAACGTCGAAGAGCTCGCATTCCTTAAGTATCCGTCACCATCCTTCCTCCTCGCAAGGGATCTATCATTCCGGAGGGCTAACACTCAGATACCGCTACCGAAAGGAGGACCCTTCCAGCACTCGCGTTGCTGTGTGCTCCACGACCGCAAGGTCTCGATCTACCAAATGAAGGAGGCTCAGGGGCACATTCACTTTTGCGGCTACCTGAGCCTCAGTTGCGTCCTTAAGGAGAGCTGTTGAGACTTCAAGACAGTCTACATCCGTTGCTGCGCACACCTCTTGATGACGCGCCGGCGGATACGCAACCTGCACGGCTGACACAACGCGTTGCTCGGCGGTCGTAAGAATAGCACCTGTCCCCCCTTGAACGACCTGATCCGATGGACGAACGATCTCTTGCTTCCTACATCTTTGACCACTTGCTTTGCAGCACGCCTCTGCCGCCTTTGCGCTCAATCCCTCGCCACACAGAAGCTCGCGGGATGAATCCGCAGGATAGTGTGGCACACACGCCCCAGCGGGAGCCTCCGCACTAAATACCGGCGCCGCGGGCAAGCGAACCACCGAGATCGACACATCCTGAGGAACTGCGTGCTCTCGCCGATACAGCTCTTGAATCGAAGTAGTCCTGGTCTCACACGAATTGACGTAGAGAGGTCCCACCGTTGTTGGTGGAGTGGTTACCGTTTGAGCTCCCGCACAACGTGCGTCACCGAAATATCGTGCACTCGCTACCTGCCGTGAATGCTGCTGAGCGCACTGCGGAATCGATGCGTCTGAGCAGGCTCGCATCCGACGTGCTGTTGTGGTGGTAGTCCGCTGGGAATAGTCCTTTACTGCAATCATCGTTCCCGGAGGAGAAACCACCCCACACGCCTGCGCTACGTCTTCCTTAGATAACGCTTGAGCACACCCTTTTAGGTACTCCTCTCCTTGGTACTGACACGCTTGCGTAGTCACCTTTGGAGCGCACACCCCCGATTCAGTCGGAACCCTCAGGCGAAAAGAGAAAGGCTGCACAGGCACACCCTGCCGAGCGCTCTCCTGGAGCCGCCCGAGCACACTAGTGACGTCGCGCTCAGCACCACTATCCTCGACGAGAGAACACGAGTCTGCTCCTTGGGCATCCGCCCTAAATGGCGCACCCTCCGATATCGAGTTATGTGTTGCCGGTACAGCGATCCGCGGCGTCACGCACATCGCAGGATTCGAAGAGTATCCACAGTTGTGGCGCTCATGAACGAACCGATATTCGGGATACCACACCTCCACAAGCTCTCCAGTCCACTCGACTCGGCGCCCGTTAAGGCTCATGAGAAAGAACTCTATCGTGACGGTCGCATCGGTCGGAACGAGGGGGAGCTCAAAGTGCGCTTTAAGTTCATCACCGTAACTATCGAAGCCCGACTGCAAACTCTCATCGATATCCGAGAGTGCAAGTCCACGCGGGATAAAGTCACCACTTCCGAGGTCCTTGAACACCCGCCCCCCAAGCTCTCGATATCCCGAGCCTCCGGTCGGACTCGTCCAGGACATCGCAAGCGTAACTTTTCCCTCCCCGTTTGTTGATGTCCCGCTCGTGCTCCCTGCGACTCTTACAATGAGAGGAACTCGCAGCGCCCCTCCTGCCATGACGGGGGTAGAATTCGAATCAGATAGTCGATATCGACACGAGTGCCGCGGAGCCTCCCAGTTGAGCACCGGTCCATCAACTCCAGCAATCGCTGCGCCTCCATAGCACGAGAGATTCGACCTCACCGATGGTGGAAGCGATGCCATCCGCGAAAGATCATGCGCAGCGGTTGGCCATGCACCGCCGACTGAAAACGAGAACGATCCGATCTTTAAGCGCGAGTGAAACTCACTGTTGATACTCCCTGAGACTCTACGAGTGGTCGATCCATCGACGGTGGTAAGTACATACTTATCTTGCGGATGCGCGATACGACGAGAAACGGGATCAACGAAAAAGGGGTCGAAGGGTCTGCCGCCAGCCACAACGGGAAGATATCGGGTCTGCAAGAAATATGGTGTGTGAGACGTAACTGGGTACAACACCGAGTACGGCCGATACTGAAATTGCTGCTGTTCAAGCGTAACGTCTACGATCTGATCCCGCTGCACCGGGACCTCAAGCACCTGCTCTTGCTGCCACGTCGCAGACGCAACATACGATTCACGCTCTACCTGGTATCCAGCTCCCCACACCCAGACATCGAAGCTCCGAGCTGGAGCCGACAAGACTGTTGATGCGCCCGTCACGCAATCAGCGTCAGTAGGATAGAGACACCGCGCGCCCTCCTGAACCGCGGCTCGCACAGCGCTCCGCGCTTGAAAGATCTTTGCAACATCTGTTGCACCAGCGATCAGGGCCACCACCCCAATAATGACGCCACCGACCTCAAGAACATAATTTCCGAGTTCACCTGATGGAATTCGTCGCATGGCGCCTCCTGCTTAGAAACAATTAGATCAAAAGCATCCGGGTCGTGTTTCGCGGACACTAGGCTGAAGGTTGCGCGATTTGAAGGAGTTTGTTTTTAAAGAGCGCTGTGAACGACAGATTCGAACACCATTTTTTGAGATCTCTGACCCATAGATGGCGAATGCCTGAGGGCAAGGAAGAGTTGAGCTGACGGGTTACATGCCATTAACATGGTCATCAGGGAGGGCGTAACAAAAGAAATCCCCGATGTCCCACCTCCTCTCCCCTTGCCCCGTGTCGCCCCGCAGCGGTATTGTTCCTACTTATGCCACCAATTATCTTCTCCATGCACAAAGTGAATCGCGTTTACCCTCCCGGTAAGCAGGTTCTTAAAGATATCTCCCTCTCCTTCTTCGAGGGGGCGAAGATCGGAATCGTCGGACTCAACGGGTCTGGAAAGTCGAGTATCCTTAAGATTATAGCCGGTATCGATAAAGAGTATTCGGGCGAGGTAACCAACCGTCCTAACCTCACCATCGGCTACCTCCCTCAAGAGCCAAAGCTCGACCCAACCAAGACGGTGAAAGAGAACGTTATGGAGGGGTGCAAGGAGGCGGCGACCCTCTTGAAGGAGTTCGAAGCGATCAGCGCCAAGCTCGGCGAGGACATTTCCCCCGAGGAGATGGAGAAGCTGATCGATAAGCAATCCGTCCTTCAGGATAAGATCGACGCCTGTGGCGCGTGGGATCTCGACCGTACACTCGATATCGCGATGGACGCGCTCCGGTGCCCTCCAGGGGACTCAAGCGTTGAGAACCTCTCCGGTGGAGAGAAGCGCCGTGTTGCCCTATGCAAGCTCCTCCTTGAAAAGCCTGAGGTGCTTCTCCTGGATGAGCCTACCAACCACCTCGATGCGGAGTCGGTGGCGTGGCTTGAGCGTCACTTGAGCGAGTATCCCGGCGCAGTTCTCTGCGTAACGCATGATCGTTACTTTTTGGACAACGTAGCAAAGTGGATCCTTGAGCTCGATCGCGGTCACGGAGTTCCGTGGGAAGGAAACTACTCAGGATGGCTTGAGCAGAAGAAACAACGCCTCGAGCTTGAGGAGAAGTCTGAGTCGAAGAGGCAGAAGACCCTCGCTCGAGAGCTTGAGTGGATTCAGCAATCCCCGCGCGCTCGCCAAGCGAAATCAAAGGCTCGTATCAAGGCGTACGAAGAGCTCTTGAGCGCTGAGACCTCAAAGCAAACCGAGGATCTTGAGATCTACATTCCACCAGGACCCCGTCTCGGTGAGGTTGTTATTAAAGCTGACGGAATCTCAAAGTCGTTCGGAGAGAAGATGCTCTTTGAAAATTTGAGCTTTAACTTGCCACGCGGAGGAATCGTAGGAGTTATCGGACCAAACGGCGCCGGTAAAACGACCCTCTTTAAACTCATCACGGGTAAAGAGACCGCAGATGGTGGAACCTTTAAAGTTGGTGAAACGGTCTCCCTCGCCTACATGGATCAGAGCCGTGAGGCGATTAACGACAAAAATACGGTCTTCGAGGAGATCACCGGGGGTGATGACCTCATTAAGCTTGGAACCCGTGAGGTAAATGGGCGCGCCTATGTGTCGCGCTTCAACTTCGCTGGACCAGATCAACAGAAGCTTATGGGTGGACTCTCCGGCGGAGAGCGTAACCGTGTGCACATGGCGAAGATGCTGCGTGCGGGTGGAAACGTAATTCTTCTCGACGAGCCAACGAACGACCTCGACGTTAATACTTTGCGTGCTCTTGAAGAGGCGCTCTTAAACTTCGCCGGTTGCGCCGTAGTCATAAGCCATGATCGATGGTTCCTCGATCGTATCGCGACCCACATCCTCGCGTTTGAGGGTGATAGCAACGTCGTGTGGTTTGAGGGCAACTACCAGGACTACGAAGCCGATCGTCGCAAACGCCTCGGCGCTGACGCGGAGACGCCGCATCGGATTAAGTACAAGAAGCTGACGCACTAGGAGGGGCGGGCTACGACCGCCCGTACGATTGAGCAACCTCGATGAACCCCCATTCAATTGGAGGGGCGGGCTACGACCGCCCGTACGATTGAGCAACCTCCATGAATCCCCATTCAATTGGAGGGGCGGGCTACGACCGCCCGTACGATTGAGCAACCTCGATGAACCC